>JAVEWI010000150.1:0-5121 GCA_034004625.1 Bdellovibrionales bacterium | reverse complement strand
CGGTCAAAAGCATGCATCTGACGCCATGCCGGATTTTCCGCAGCATAATTGTGCGAAGCGCCCCGCACCGCGCCATTCCACTGCGGTTTTTTTAGCATCATCGAAAAATAAAACGCGCTGCGCCCGTTAAGCTGCAAATCATACACCCGCGTAAATCCGCCGCCGTTCAAAAAGCGGAACATGCGCAGCCATGCGGCAATATTGTAAAACGGCGCCCGCGCCACAACCTCGACCGCATCGGCATATCGGCTGCGCGATGCCATATCGGCAAAAGGTTTGGTGGTCATGATAGTAATATGCGCATCCGGATGATGCCGGCGAATGGCGGCCATGGCCCCCATCGCCATCAGAAAATCGCCCAGCGCGCTGAGCTTTATCACCAATATTTTCTCGCGTGACGGCACGATTTTTTCGCGGGGCGACACGGGGCTGGTCATGCTGTTTTAACCCGCCGCACGGTCCGCTTCGGAAACGATAAAACTGTCATCATAGGGCAAGGCTTTCACCACGCCCGCGCCCAAAAGCTCGGCATAGACATCCAGCGTGCCCTCGCACATTTGTTCATTGGTGAAATGCGCCGCCACATGGGCCATGCCGCGCGTAGCCAGCACTGCCCGGCCACGGGGGTCAAGGCTGATGGCTTCGTGCAGAGAACGCGTCAAGGCATCAACATCGCCCGGTGTCACCAGCCATCCGGTTTCATCGCGCAAAATAGTCTCGCGCGTGCCGCCGTGGTCGGTTGCAATCACGGGGCGGCCCATGGCCTGCGCTTCGACCGGCACGCGGCCGAATCCTTCGGGCTGCAATGTCGGGCAGACAACCACGGTCGAAATCATATAAGCCGCAGGCATATCGTCGCAGGTGGTGATGATGCGGCAGGAACCGGAAAGGCCTTTGCTGTCGATATAGGCCTCCAGCTCCTTGCGGTAATTTTCATTGCCAATATCGGTACCCAAAAACAGGCAGAACAGGTCTTTTTTTCCCAAAGCCTCGATCGCGTCCAAAAGGAACATATGCCCCTTGATCCGGCTGATACGCGCGGGCAGCATGACAACCGCCGCGCCTTCGGGAATGCGCATCTGCTGCGAAATTTTAATCAAACGGTCTGGCGTCACCGAATTGGGGTGGAACTTTTCCAAAGCCACGCCGCGGTGGATCACGCGCACAATATTCGGGTCAACCTTGTAATTCTGTTCCAGATAATCCGCAATGAAATGCGATACCGCAATCACGCGGGCGCCTTTGGTAATGGACGCGTTATAGGCGCGTTTGAACATGCCGCCGACTTTATGCGTGGCATGACAGCTGGTGACGTAACGCGCATCGGTGCCCTGCACCGCACGTCCCGCGACCCATGCGGGGGCGCGGCTGCAAGCGTGCACAATATCCACATTCATATCGCGGATCAATTTGCGCAAACGCGTGGCCGTTGCGGCCATCACCAGCGGGTTTTTGCTATGTACCGGCATTTCGACATGCACGCCGCCCGCCTTGGCGATTTCATGCATGCGCAGACCGCCCGAAGACACCACGATGGATTTGCCGCCTGCGCGGACAATCGCCGCGTTGATATCGATCACGCCCTGTTCCACGCCGCCGGAATTGAGCGCCGGCAAAACCTGCAAAATAACCGGTGCGTGGTTTTGTTCGACAAAGCGGCGGAAGGTGAGGCTCGCGCTATCCCAAGTCTTAATCATGCTGGCTATTCCTGTTTTTCTATGGCGCCTTTGTGGGGCGCGCCTTTGCGGGATGCATCTTTACGGCACTGCGCCTTGTGGCGGTTGAAACCATCTCCGGCACATGGCCTTTTGAGCATCCGACTTGCTTTTACTCCCAAAAACGCGGGATTTCCAGCGAAATTAAGGGGAAAGCGCTTGACAGCCGCGCCCCGTGGGACGAGATTATAACCTTGTTTTTTAACCCCTTAACAACGGATTCTTAAGATGAAAACGGCACCACAGGACGCAAACCAGAAGGACATTCAATTGACTCTCCCCGACGGGAAAGTCCTGACCTTCACCGCGCCTGTCACCGGTGCCGCCGTTGCGGCCTCCATCGGGGCGGGCCTGGCCAAGGCTGCGCTGGCCGTCAAGCTGGACGGCGAGACCTATGACCTGAACCGCGATATCGTCAAAAGCGCCAGGATCGAAATCGTCACGCGCAAATCGGACGACGCGCTGGAGCTGATCCGCCATGACACGTCCCACGTGCTGGCCGAAGCGGTGCAGGAACTTTTCCCCGGTACGCAGGTCACCATTGGCCCCGCGATTGAAAACGGTTTTTACTATGACTTCGCCCGCACGGAGCCCTTCACCACCGAAGACTTCCCGAAAATCGAAGCCAAGATGCGCGAGATTATTGCCCGCAACGAAAACTTCACGCGTGAAGTCTGGGCGCGCAATGACGCCATCGCGCATTTCGAAAGCATTGGCGAAAAATACAAGGCAGAGCTGATCCGCGACCTGCCCGAAACGGAAGAGATCAGCATTTACCGCCAGGGCAAATGGTACGACCTGTGCCGCGGCCCGCATTTGCCCTCGACCGGCCATGTCGGCACGGCATTCAAATTGACCAAAGTTGCCGGCGCCTATTGGCGTGGCGATGCGAAAAACGCGCAATTGCAGCGTATTTACGGCACCGCATGGCGCGACCAGAAAGAACTGGACGCTTACCTGCTGATGATCGAAGAAGCCGAAAAACGCGACCACCGCAAATTGGGCCGCGAAATGGATTTGTTCCATATGCAGGAAGAATCCGTGGGCAGCGTTTTCTGGCACGACCGCGGCTATACCATCTGGCGCAGTCTTGAAAACTTCATCCGCAGCCGCATCCGCGGCGCGGGCTATCAGGAAGTCAAAACGCCGCAGCTGTACGACAGCGCGCTGTTCAAAGCATCGGGCCATTGGGACATGTATGGCGACAACATGTTCAAAGTCCGCGACACCCATGGCGACGGCGAAAAATTAATGGGCATCAAACCCATGAACTGCCCCGCCCATGTACAGATTTTTAATCAGGGTTTGAAATCCTACCGCGACCTGCCCATCCGCATGGCGGAATTCGGCTGCTGCCACCGCAACGAACCTTCGGGTGCGATGCACGGCATCATGCGCGTGCGCCAGTTCACGCAGGACGATGCACATATTTTCTGCCGCGAAGATCAGGTGGAACAGGAAGCGCTGGATTATTTCAAACTGCAACTCGGCGTTTACCGCGACCTTGGCTTTGATAAAATCTCCGTCAAGCTGGCGCTGCGCCCCGGCCCGAATGAACGCCTTGGCACGGATGACGTCTGGGACCGCGCGGAAAACGCCCTGCGCGCCGCACTTAACGGTGCCGGCCTGCCGTTTGAAGAATTGCCGGGCGAAGGTGCATTTTACGGCCCCAAAGTCGAATTCCACCTGACAGATGCCATTGGCCGTACGTGGCAATGCGGCACGCTGCAGCTGGATTTCAACCTGCCGGAGCGTCTGGATGCCAGCTATATCGGCGAAGACAGCCAGCGTCACCGTCCCGTGATGCTTCACCGCGCCATCCTCGGCTCGCTGGAGCGTTTTATCGGTATCCTGATCGAACACCATGCGGGCAGATTCCCGCTGTGGCTGGCACCGGTACAGGCTGTGGTGGCGACGATCACCTCGGATGCGGACGATTATGCAAAAGAAGTCATCGCCCAGCTGAAAAAATCCGGCATTCGTGCCGAATTGGATACCCGCAACGAGAAAATTAACTATAAAATCCGCGAACATAGCCTGCAAAAGACACCCCAGATCTGGGTTGTGGGCAAACGTGAAGCCGAAGAGCAAAAAGTCGCCATCCGCAAGCTGGGCAGCGATGCCCAAGAAGTGCTTGCACTTGACGAAGCTATTCGTAAAATCGCGGATGACGCACAGCCCCCCGCCTGATAAGCTGCGGCGCTATATACCTGCTTTATTTTGACAACTGATGGAGAGATCTCATCGCTACCTTTCATAAACCCACGCCGCATAACGACGGCCCCCGCATCAACAACCAGATCCGCGCCGACAAGGTTCGCGTGATCGACGCCGATGGCGAGATGATGGGCGTGATGTCTGTGCGCGACGCCGTGCAGGCCGCCGAAGAAGCGGGTTTAGACCTGATCGAAATTTCGCCCAATGCGGAACCGCCCGTTTGCAAAATCGGTGACATCGGCAAATTCCGCTATGAACAGCAGAAAAAAGAAGCCGCCGCGCGCAAGAACCAGAAAATCGTGACGACCAAAGAACTCAAACTGCGCCCGAATATCGAAGAGCATGATATTCAGGTGAAGCTGCGTTCCGCCCGCCGCTTTTTCGAAGAAGGCGACAAGGTCCGCTTTACCATGCAATTCCGCGGCCGCGAGGCAGAGCACAAGGAAATCGGCTATGCCATCATCCGCCGCATCAAAGAAGAGCTGAGCGATGCGGGCAAAGTCGAAATGGACGTCCGCGCCGAAGGCAACAGCGTTATCATGATTATGGGCCCCGCAAAGGCTTCGTGATCTTTAGAACGCCACAAAAAAAGCCCCGCAAACGCGGGGCTTTTTTTGTCCGGGATTTCCCCCGTCATCAACCGTTTCTGATTTCTTCCTGTACGCTGGCGACCCAATCAAACAGCTGTTCTTCCGTCATGCCGCCACGGCGAAACCCAGCCACTTTGCCTTTATACACCACAAACATGGTGGGCAATGACCGCACGCCAAATTCCGCCGCAACGTCTTTTGCAGCATCTACGTCAATTTTATATATGTGCAATTCCGACAGCGTATTTTGCTCGCGCAGCTTTACCAGATGCGGCTGCAACGCACGGCAATAACCGCACCATTTCGCGTCAAATTGAAAAAGGACAGGCGCGTTTGTGTTAATCGCCTTTTCCACTTCCTGCATATTTGCCAGATGGGGGATAACATCCGATGCGCGGGCATGGCGGCTTTCCTGCCCGCCCCAAAACGCAAGCCCGAAGAGCAAGGCCGCAGCCGGAAAAAAAGCATATCGCCTGATGGTCTGTGTCGCTGTCATTCCGGCCCCCACCGCTTATCGCCTGTCCGGCCCAAAGCCAGAGTTTCATGTTTGCGTCAGATATTTTATTATAAATCATCCCTGATTTTTTATGTACCTGTTT
>JAVEWI010000149.1:0-5162 GCA_034004625.1 Bdellovibrionales bacterium | reverse complement strand
TATTATATAAAACGTTCCGGCCTGTAACGGCAGGCGGAATTGAATTTGTATTTTTGACGTGTTTTTAAAGAGGCCTGCGTGACTTTTTCACTCGATCACCGCCTGGCAGACAGTTCGCTCCATATTGCGGATTGGGACCTGTGCCGTGTGTGCCTGAAAAACGACAAAACATGGCATTGGCTTTATCTGGTGCCGATGCGCGACGATGTGCGCGAATTTTGCGACCTGCCTCCGGCGGATCAGCAAACCCTGATGTCCGAAATCACCCGTGCGCAGACTGCCTTGAAAACACTTTATGGCGCAGAGAAAATCAATACCGCCGCACTTGGCAATATGGTGCCGCAATTGCACATCCACATCTTCGCGCGTTATGCGGCTGATCCCGCATGGCCGAAACCCGTCTGGGCGGTTGATTTACCCGAAGTACCCTATGACGCGCATATGCGCGATACCGAAATTGAAAAACTCCGCGCGCATTTCGCCGCGCATCCGCAACAGGAAATGGCAAAAGAGGATAAGACCGCATGTCAACGATGACGTTTTGTCAGGGACTTTATGAATTGATGGACAGCTATGATGGCTTCATCATGGATCAATGGGGCGTGCTGCATAACGGTGTGCAGGCTTATGATGGCGTTATTGACAGCCTCAATCACCTGAAACAGCGCAAAAAGCAGGTTGTGATTTTGTCCAACTCCGCCAAGCGTTCCGACGACAATGTGGAGCGTTTGAAAAAACTCGGCATCAAACCGTCCATGTATAAATCCGTGGTAACGGCGGGCGAAGTTGCGTGGCAAGGCCTGCGCGTGCAAAAAGAACCGCCGTTCAAGGATATTGGCAAAAAATGCTACCTGATTTCCCGCGCCGATGACCGCGCGCTGCTGGACGGTCTGGGCATCGAAGTGACGGATGATATCGAAGAAGCCTCCTTTATCCTCATCACCAGTTTTGACCCGAACGGCACCAAGCTGGAAGACCTCGATCCGATCTTTAAAAAAGCCGTCGTGCGCCGCTTGCCCGCGCTTTGCGCGAACCCCGACATGATTACGGTTTACGGGCAGGAACGTGCCGTAGGCCCCGGCGCGGTTGCCAAGCGTTATCACGATCTGGGCGGCATGGCGCATCTGATCGGCAAACCGCATAAAACCATTTTCCGTTATGCGCAAGGGTTGTTCGAAGGCGTTATTCCTTCGCGCATTCTGGTCATCGGCGATTCATTGCAGCACGATATTGCGGGTGCGATTGCGGTTGATATGGATACGGCTTTTATTACATCCGGCATTCATGGCAGCGCATTCCCCGCAGGCATCGGCCCCGACCAGCGCCGCAAATCCATGGAACATCTGGCGCAAATTTACGGCGGCATCCGCCCCAATTGGGTGCTGGACAGCCTCATCTGGCAAACCCCCGAAGCCGCCCTGCGCGAACGCGAACGCGCGCGGATGAAGGAATAATTTCCAGACACTAGATGCACATAGCAAGTAAAACAAAGAAGCAGCACTTTATTTCCCAAGCCGAACTGGGGCTTAATGCTTTAAACTCGGAGGCAGACAAGAAAGATCGAAAAATCTATTCTTTTTCGATAAAGGATCGTGAAGCACATTCTGTGCTTCTGGACAAAAAAAGTGGATATAAAATTTCAGATAAGCTTTTCTACAAAAAAGATCTCTTTAGCTTTCACGTCTTGGACAAAAAATACAGACTAAATTTTGAAACCTTATTTGGTGAGTACGAAAGTGCTGTTTCCTCGCACACAACCTCACTCCTTGAAAAAATAGAAAAATCAAATCCAGATATCGGGCTGGAAATTCAAAACTTATTCATTTGCAAGTTTTTGAACTTTTTTCGTAATCCTTATGCTATCAAAATGGCGCTTCATGTATCAAGCAGCATGCGCGGGAAAATTATTCCTACAGACGGAGAACTTCAAAAAGTTTTACGTGTTGTCTTGGATGGAAACAATCCAAAGCAAAAGGATCTATGCGCACAATTAGGCGTTTCAGAAAAAGATTACAGAGATTGGCTTGCAGTCATTTTTCACATCTTGTCGCTAAAAGACAGAGGCGAGAATTTTTTAGAGACTTTGGCAAAAGCTCTTTTTGAAAACTCATATACTTTAGTCCATGTTCACCGATACACATCGGAAAGATGTTTGGTTTCCGACAAGGGATATATTGATCCTGTGTCGCAAGAGGGGTGTACAGCATTTGACTTTAATCTTACGTCCTGGGCTTTTATACAATACAAATTTATACATTTTGAGAGCTACCTTGCTAACTTCTCTGCGGATACAATTGCTAGGTATAAAAAAGAGCACTCGTTCGTGAAGCCTTCATACAGCCTGAATAATCTGGATGCACTGGATATTTATAACAAGACTGTGGTGTATCAATCGCACAAAAACGTTTTTTGTGCGGCACCTTCTATTTATGGCGTAAATGTGCAGGCGCCAGAATAAAGCCTAAAAACAGGCGTTTTTTCTACCGTTACTCATGCACCGGCGGCGGTTGGTCGTCGTCGGATGCGTATTCGGTGCACAGAACGGAATAGGCGGCTTTGATATCGGGCATGGCGCGTTCTACGGCGGCTTCGCCTTCTTCGATCAATTCCTCTGCGCGGTCAAATTCCATCAATCCGATATGGCCGATACGCGGCACGATCAAAACGTCGGGCGGGTCGCCGGCCAGACGGGATCGGGCCAAACGGTCTTGCACGATGTTCAGCGACGAAACCATAACGCCAAAAATGCTCGGCCCCGCGTTTTCGCGGCGGAAAATACGTTGCACCAGACCTTTTTTCTTTTGTTCTTCCAGATGCTGGGGGCCTTCGAAATTCAGCAGGTCAAAACCGGCAACGGTAGGAATTGAATCTCCCGGGCGTTTGCTTTTACCAATGATGTCACCGCCGACGTTGACGGCAATGGTCATGCGCGCGCCATTGGCGGAGCAAGCCGAAACCGGCACCGGGTTGACCAGCGCGCCATCAATCAGCCAGCGGTTATTCATGAAGACCGGCGGGAAAATACCGGGCAGGGAGAAGGAGGCACGCATCACATCCACCAAACGCCCTTTACGCAGCCAGACTTCGTGACCCGTTACCAGATCTGCCGTGATGGCGATGAAGGGATGCGGCAGGTCTTCCACTCTGACATCGCCAAAATTTTCCAGCATCAGTTTCATCAAACGCTCGCCGCCGATCAGGCCGCCGGATTTGACACGGAAATCGAGATAGGAAAGCACTTTGAATTTCGTCAGGGAATAAGCCCATTCTTCAACCGCATCCAGACGATGTGCCAGATAGGCCCCGCCAATCAAAGCCCCCATGGACGAGCCGGAGATAATCGTGGGTTCAATCCCGTGGCGTTTCAGCGCGCGAATAACCCCCAAATGCGCAAAACCGCGGGCAAGACCGCTGCCCAGCGCAAGGCCGATACGCGGCGGCGCCGACATATGCACGGTTTTATCCGCATTCTGGGTTTTCAACCCCGGGCTGGCTGCGGGGATTTCGGGGCCTTTTTTGTCTTTACCGAACATGAAACGCCTTATGATTATGTCTATTGTTATATTTGCCTGCGCGGGAATTAGAGCTTAAACTCCCACATCTGACTGTAGTATAACACGTTTTGAGAAATCATTAACAACAGCAGATCAGGAAAGCTCTTCTTGGCGAAACCATCTTCTTCCATTCCGGCTTCTGGCGCAGCTTCGTCCAGCTGGCCGCTGATCCGCCGTCTTGTCCGGCTTTATGTCCGTCCGTATCTGGGCAGCCTGTTGATTGCCGTTTTGCTGATGTTGCTGGCCGCCGCCATGACCGGCGCCATGGCAAAATTGATGGAGCCGATTATCGACAAAGTCTTCACCGCAAGGGACGAGAGCATGCTCTGGCCCGTGGCGGGTGCCGTCATGACGGTTTTTGTAGTGCGCGGTTTTGCCACCTATGGCCATACGGTCATGATGAACCAGCTGTCGCAAAAAGCGATTGCCGATATTCAGCGCGATATGTTCGCGCATCTGGTTTATGCCGATCTGGCTTTTTTTCACGAACAGCAAAGCGGCATGTTGATGTCGCGTTTTGTATCGGATGTAAACCAGATACGCGCGGCTTTGATCCAATGCATGACGGGTCTCGGCAAAAACCTGTTCACGCTCATCTTTCTTGTCGCGGTAATGTTTTATCAGGATTGGAAACTGACCCTGATTTCCCTTTTTGCTTTTCCCGCTGCGGCTTATTTCGTGGCACGCCTCGGCAAAAAACTGCGCAAGGTTTCGACCAGCACACAAGAAGAAACCGGATATCTGGCCAGCATGCTGGGGCAGGTGTTTCAAGGCACCAAACATGTCAAGTCTTACGGCATGGAAGAATTTGAAAAAACACGCGTCAATAAACACATCGACCGTATTTTGAAATTGATGAACCGCGCGTTCCGTGTATCCGCCACCGCCACACCGATTTCGGAGGCATTGAGCGGCCTTGCCATCGTCACCATTATTGTTTACGGCGGCATGCAGGTCATGGCGGGCGAAAGCACGGCGGGGCAGCTGTTTTCATTCATCGCCGCATTTTTGTTGGCCTACGAGCCTATGAAACGACTGGCGCAATTGAACAACATTATGCAGATGGGGCTTGCGGCCGTTGAACGTCTTTTCAATATCCTCGACATGCCGCCCGCCATTGCGGATAAACAGGATGCGCAAGCATTGAATGCCGCAAACCCGTCTATTCATTTTGACGATGTGCGTTTTACCTACGCAGACGGGACAGAGGCTTTGCAAGGCGTGAGCTTCAGTGTGCCTGCCGGTAAAACCGCGGCGCTGGTCGGGGAATCCGGTTCCGGCAAATCAACCATTCTGGGATTGATCCCGCGTTTTTACGACGTCACGGGCGGCGCCATCCGTATCGACAATACCGATATACGCGATGTAACGCTTCAAAGCCTGCGCAAAAACATGGCATTGGTCAGTCAGGAAGTCGCCATATTCAACGACACCGTGCGCGATAACATTGCCTATGGTACCGAAGGCGCCAGCGAAGACGACATCATCGCCGCCGCGCAAAACGCCGCCGCGCATGATTTCATCATGGAATTGCCGGATGGATACGACACTGTCGTGGGCGAAAACGGGGTGAAGCTTTCGGGCGGTCAGCGCCAGCGTATTTCGATT
>JAVEWI010000148.1:0-5186 GCA_034004625.1 Bdellovibrionales bacterium | reverse complement strand
CACCGAATTCAGGATGAAATCGAAACTGCCGGTATGGGCGTTCATCTCGGCTTCGTTTCTGGAGATGACGACTTCGTGTGCGCCAAGGCGCAGGGCGTCTTCTTTTTTGTTCGGGGATGTGGTGAAAACAACCACATGGGCGCCCAGCGCGCGGGCGAATTTAACGCCCATATGCCCAAGCCCGCCAAGCCCGACGATGCCGACTTTTTGCCCGGGGCCTACTTCCCAATGGCGCAGCGGGGAATAGGTGGTGATACCGGCACAGAGCAGCGGCGCCACGGCATCCAGTGGCAATTTGTCGGATACTTTCAAAACGAATTCTTCGCGCACCACAATGGCAGATGAATAACCGCCCTGCGCAATCGTCACGCCGTCGCGTTCATATCCGTTGTATGTCTGCGTCATGCCTTCTTCGCAGAATTGCTCAAGACTGTCTTTGCAGCTGGCGCAGGTCTGGCAGGAATCGACCATACAGCCAACGCCAGCCAGATCGCCTGTTTTGAATTTGGTCACGTTTTTGCCAACGGCGGTGACGCGGCCGACAATTTCATGGCCGGGCACCATGGGGAAAATCGAATTGCCCCATTCGTTGCGCGCCTGATGCAGGTCCGAATGGCAAACGCCGCAATATAAAATCTCGATCTGCACGTCGCCATCGCCGGGGGCGCGGCGGTCAAAGGTAAAAGGCGCCAGCGGGCTTTGCGCGTTATGCGCGGCATAGGCGAGGGTCTTGGTCATGGGGCATTCTCCGTCCGGGGTGGATAAAACACGTTCAAGCAAATGGGCTGCGGGCGTGAAAAGTCAAGAGCGGGGCGCGGGTTTGCGGTTGATGCTGCGCGGGTCCAGCCTGTCTTGCAATTGATCGCCCATAAAATTGAAACATAATACGGCGGTAAAGATCAGCAGGCCGGGATAGATCATCAGACGCGCATTTTCCCAAATGTAATCTTCCGCATGGGTCAGCATATTGCCCCAGCTGGGCAGCGGCGGCTGGATACCAAGCCCCAGAAAGCTCAGAACTGATTCCATCAAAATGATATGCCCCACGGCCAGTGTCACGGCCACGCTGACGGTATTCAGGATATTGGGCAAAATGTGACGGGCCAGAATGCGCGCATGGGTGACGCCAAGGGCGCGGGCGGCACGGACGAAATCGCTCTGCCGCAGCACCAGCGTGCGGGCACGGGCGAGGCGGGCCAGCGTGGTCCAGCCCAAAAGCGCGATCAGGATGGATATTTTATAAAGGCTGGCGTATTTCGCCTGCGCGGCTTCCGCTGAAATGCCGAGTTTTTCAAGATCAAGCGCGGCAAGAATAATCAGCAGCGGCAGCGCGGGCAGGGCAATCAGCAAATCCGTCAAGCGCATCAGCAGCGCATCGGTACGCCCGCCCGCATATCCGGCCAGCATGCCGACCATGGTGCCGATGCTGCCCGCCGCCATGGCGGCCAGCAGGGCGACGCCCAAAGATACCTGCCCGCCATACAGCAGGCGCAGGAAAACATCGCGCCCCAGTTCATCCGTACCCAGCCAGTGCTGCGCCGAGGGGGGCAGAAACCTGAGCGCCAGATCGGCTTCGTTACTGTTGATACCGCGCAGGGATTCAATCCACGGTGCGGCGAAACACAATACGGTCAAAAGCAAAATGATAAACAGCGGGCTATGGCGCATTACGTTTTGGCCCCCGCCGCGACACGCGCATCCAGAACGCCGTAGAGCATATCCGCCAGCATATTGGCAATCAGCACGCAAAAAGCCAAAACCAGAAACCCGCACAGCGCCAGATTATAATCATTTCCCATGATGGCATCGAACATCAATTTACCCATGCCCGGCCATGCAAAAACCGTTTCCACCGTCATGGCACCGCCGACCAGCGTGCCAAGGTCGAGCATGAAAATGGTGACCAGCGGCGGCAATGCCGCGCGGAATGCATGGTGCCAGACAACGCGGCTTTCGCTGCATCCCTTGGCGCGGGCAGTGCGGATATGGTCTGCGCGCAGGGCGTCAATCATGGCGCCGCGCAGGTGGCGGATATAAATGGCCAGTCCCGCCAGTGTCAGCGTTGCCACGGGTAATATCATGGACAGCAGGCGGGTTTTGATATCGCCGCTGTCCAGTACCGCGCCTGCGGGCAGCCATCCCAGCTGCACGGCAAAAAACGCGATGAGCAGAAGCCCCAGCCAGAAAGCAGGCAGTGAAATACCGGCCAGACAAAAAATGCTAATGAAACGGTCAGCCATGCGGTCTTTGTGGTAAGCCGCAAAAACGCCCAGCGGCACGGCCAGCGATACGGTCAGGGCCAAGGCAAGCCCCATCAGCATCAGCGTATTCAGCATGCGCGGAAAAATAACATCCAGCACGGGCAGGCCGTAAAGGCGGCTATACCCTAAATCCCCCGACAGCGCGGATGAAAGCCAGCTGCCGTAACGTGCAAAGACAGAGCGGTCTAGTCCGTAAATCTCGCGCAGGCGTGCGGCGTCTTCTGCCGTCATGTTCGGGTTTCCGGCAATCATCAAATCAACCGGATCACCCGGCATCAGCCCGATCAGCACATAGACCAAAAAAGACAAAACAAGCAAAGTGACCAGCGCCTGCGCCAGCCTATATATCACGGCTTCTGCGGTCATTCCGCGCCTTTGCTGTCCGGATTATTGTCATCGCTGTTGCTTGTATCTGCGCCTGTTTCCGAATGTTCTGGCAGCGATAGTGCGGGAGAAGTTTCTTCGGCGGGGATGCTTTGTGCCATCATTTTCAAATTGTATTCTGTTACTGCGCGCAAGGTATGACGCACCGGCGGCCATTCTTCACGCCTGACCATGGCAAAATTACCTTTTTCAAGGTTGTAAATGAAGTTGCAAATGCCTGTCGGGTCGTTTTCCGCCGGATGGTTGGCGTCGTAATCCAATACGCGTTTGATCATCACGGGCACCAACCCCGGATGTTGTGTGAGGATTTTTTCAAAAACGTCATAAGATAAAAGCTCTGCGAGGCCTTTGATGTTTTCGACCGCATTTGGCGTACCGCAGCGCAGGGCGTCATAGCGCAGGCGGTAGCGCCCCATAAAATTCCAGAAAATAGCGTCCTGCAATTCGCGTTTTTCAAGTGCCCAGTCCGAAAAAATCAGAAAGGCATAAGAATCAAGCACAGGGGAATGTGCCAGCAGCTTTTCCTGAATGGAGGCACGTTCTTCCGCGGGGCGCAGCTGGATCCATCCCATGATTTTTGACTGGTCGCTTGTATTGACATGTTTTTCGATCAAGGTGTCAATTTGCGAAGGCGGCTGGTTTTTGTAATACGAAGCCCATGCCCATGCCCATGCAGAAGGCATGGTGGCAGCCAGATAGCTGAAGAAAAAAAGCGCGGCCACAATGCGCAAAACAAATTTGCCGCTACGGTATTCCCAGCTGGCTTTCAGCTTGTCTTTCGTGCTGGTGGCGGGTTCTGCTTTATTTTGTTTGTCCGTCATTTGCGGATGCTCCAGTTTTCAACCCAGAGGGTCGAGGGGTTTTGATGTCCGGTGGGTTCTACACCCTGCAACCATGCGGGCATAAAAAACGCTTCGGCACGATAGTAAAGGGGCAGCGAAGGAAGTTCTTCGGCATAAAGTTTTTGCAGGTCGTGCCACAATTTTGTATTCGCATCCGGCGCGCAGGTGACGTCCAGATCGTCGATAATCTTATCCATCGCCGGGTTTTTATAGGCAGGATAATTTTGTCCCGCGAAATTGTTTTCGGCCGAGGGGATCATGGATGAATGCAGCGTTGTTTTAGGAATATTTTGCGGTGAAGACAGCCAGGCATACATAACGCCGCCTGTAAATTGACGTTCGCGCATGGTATTGCCGAATAAAACACGGGCGGGTTCGTTTTTAATCACCGTATCAATGCCGATTTTTTTCCAGTCGGATTGAATGGACTGCTGTATCACTTCGCGGCTTTTGTTGCCCGCGGTGGTGGTGAACGTCAGGCTCAGTTTTTCACCTTTATCGTTATAACGGTATCCGTCCTTGCCTGTTTTCCATCCGGCTTCGTCGAGCAGGGCGGCGGCTTTCGCCGGGTCATGGGCATATTGCGTGACGTCTTCGGTATAAACGGTATCCAGCGGGTTGATATTGCTGATGGCTGGCGGCTGGCGGCCTTCGAATACAACGTTGTTGATTTGCGCGCGGTTCATGCCGTGCATCAAGGCGCGGCGCAGGCGCAGGTCGTCAAACGGCGCACGGTCCAGCGGCAGGTCGATATGTTCGTACGTCAGGCTTTGTTTATACGTGACGGTATATTGTCCGGGGCGCTGCGTCTTCAGGCGTTTTTCAAAGGCGAGGGCCTGGTCGAGCGATAATCCAAGCTCCCCCGAAATATAATCAATCGCGCCTGACAGCAAATGCGCTGTCAGCGCGGCGGAGCTTTCGATTGTTTTATAGGTGATGGAATCGATCTGGGGCGCTTTGCCGTGCCAATGCGGGTTTTTTTCCAGTGTGATAAAGGCGCCGTTTTGCAACCGCGCAATGCGGTAGGGGCCGAAATAAAGTCCCTTGCGCGTGGGTTCTGTATTATACAGCGTGCGGTTTTTGTAATTGGCGGGGTCCGCGTCAAAAACCGGTTTTTCCAGATGCGCAGGCAGCGGATGGAAATCGTTGATGGTGGCGAAGCTGCATTTTTCCTTGGCAAAATGGATAGTCAGCGTATCGGGCGCGGATGATGAAATATTCACAATATCGGTTGCGAAAAATTCGCCGTTGCTGACGCCGGATTGCGGATGTTTGCCGACTTCCCATGTAAAAATAAAATCGGCGGCGGTCAGCGGCGTGCCATCGTCCCACATCAGGCCGGGTTTTATTTTATAGGTCGCGGCAATGCCGGTTTTTCCGTCGGCGCGGGTTTCGCGCACGGCCATGCCGTTTTCAAACGACGGCAGTTCGGTGCAGATCAGGCATTCGGCTTCCCATTTGGCGTTATGCGTGGTCATGGGGCGCTGCGCGGTGCTCAGGATCAGGCTCTTGGCCAACATGGCGTCAAACAAAGGATGCAGAGTGGACGGATATTGGCTGATGCCGATGTTCAGGTGTTGCGGCGCGGCGGGTTTGCCGGGATCGGCCAGAACGGGACTTGGCGCGGCGGCAAACGGCATTGCCAGAATACCGGCCAGAAGGCCGTAAAGAGGCAGGCTGTTTCTTCCGCGTGTTTTCA
>JAVEWI010000147.1:0-5209 GCA_034004625.1 Bdellovibrionales bacterium | reverse complement strand
GGTCACGGTGATGGAAGCCAAAGGCTCCACCCCGCGCGAGGCCGGCACCAAAATGGTTGTCACAGCTGATGCGCAATTCGGCACTATTGGTGGCGGCAATCTGGAATTCGAAGCCATTGCCGAGGCGCGTAAAATTTTGGATACAGCCGCGGTCACCATGGCGGTTAAAGATTATCCGCTGGGGCCAAAACTTGCGCAATGTTGTGGCGGTGCGGTGAGCGTCTTGCTCGAAAGCTTTATCCCCACGGGCAAAAAACTATATCTGTTTGGTGCGGGGCATGTGGGGCGCGAAGTCGTTTCTGTGTTATCCGCTTTGCCGATTGATATTATCTGGGTCGATAGCCGCGCCGAAGAATTCCCCGCCACGCTGCCCGCCAATTGCACGCGGCATGTAACGTCCGCGCCCTTGGCTGTGGCGGCGGATATTGACGATCATGCCTATGTTTTGGTCATGACGCATAACCATGATCTGGATTACGATATCGTGCGCAGCGTGATGCAGCGCGGTCGTTTTGCGTATTTGGGATTAATCGGATCCGCCACCAAACGCGCGCGGTTTGAAAAACGTCTGGTGGTGGATGGTGTCGCGCCGGATGATTTGCCGCGCATGGTGTGCCCGATCGGCCTTCAGGGTATTACCGGAAAACATCCGCGTGAAATCGCCATTGCCACGGCGGCGCAGCTTTTGCATCTGGGTCTGACGCGCATGCCTGAGCCCTGCGCGCAGGATGCGGCGGATATGGCATGACGCCTGCGCCTTTGTATCTGGATCATGCATCGACAACCCCCTGCGCACCCGAAGTCGTTGCGGCCATGCAGCCCTATTGGATGGATCAATGCGGCAATGCGGCAGCAGCGGGGATGGCGGGGCGGCAGGCCTTTCGCGTGTTTGAACAAGTCAAAAATGATGTTGCGGGTTTAATCGGCGGCACGGGCGAAGGCGTCATTTTAACATCCGGCGCGACCGAGGCGAATGATCTGGCGCTGCGCGGTGCGGCGCGGGCGAATACAAATAAATCACGAAGCGAAATCCTGATCAGCGCCATTGAACATGACAGCGTTTTTTACGCGGCGCAGGATATGGGGGCGCTGGGATATCACATTAAAATTATTCCGGTCGATGCCTGCGGCATAGTCACGCCCACGGCGCTGGCGGCATTGTTATCGCCGCGTACCTTCATGGTATCCGTGATTGCGGCGGGGCATGAAACGGGCGCTGTGCAAAATATTCCCGCTTTGGCGGCGCAGGCGCGGGCAGCAGGTGCGCTGTTCCATACAGATGCGGCGCAGGCGGCGGGGCGTATGGATATTGATGTGGCGGCATGGGGCGTGGATATGCTCACTCTTTGCGCGCATAAAATGAAAGGCCCGCAGGGCATTGGCGCGTTATATGTACGCAGCACGCCGCCCTTGGCGCTTCAGCCTGTTTTTGGCGGCGGAGGTGCACAGAAATTACGCGGCGGTACGGTGCCTCTTGCTTTGGCGGCGGGGTTTGGGGCGGCTTGCGGTTTAGCGAGGGCGGAAATGACGCGGGGGCCGCGTCATGCGGCGGATCTGCGTGCGGCATTTATAGATGTTTTAATCGCGCGTGGGGTTGGCTTCTTGGTGAATGAAGCGCCCGCGCAGCTGCCGCATATCCTGAGCCTTTATATGCCCGGTGTTGATGCGGCCGATGCCATGATAAACCTTGCGCCATATATAGACTTTTCTGCAGGGGCTGCTTGCCGCAATGCGTCCGGTAAAACATCGGCGGTGCTGGCGGCCATGGGGCAGGATGATATCCGCGCTGCGCAAACCATGCGTTTTTCATTTGCGCAAGCGGCGCCGGATGGTGATACCGCGGCACGGGATATTAGAAACATACAGGCGGCGGCAGAAAAACTGGCCGATTACGCGGCGGCCTGTACAGGTTCTGCCGTTTGTGCAGGCGCGGTGTAGCGGCGGGCGGCAACGTCATACCATCTTTGCGCCTTTGCCGCCTGTTCAACGAGACGGCGTGTCAGGCTGAGGTCATCCAAAAGGGCAGATGCCTCCGCAATCGGCAATTTATGGCGTACGGCGTCTTCAAGCAATTCGTCCTTCACCGTATTGTACCGGCGTGAAAAGCGCAGCATGTCGCTTTTGTTCAGCGGCGCGGCCTGCGCAACTTTTTCAACCAGGTTGTGGCAATCAGACAGGTAATATTGCAGCAGGGCACGTGTTTCATGCGTTTCCGGCAAGGTATGGATTTTGCTGTAAATACGCGCGGCCGGTTCGGACAGGCGTAATATTTCGGACAGGTAGCGGTGAACGCGCAGCATATGCTGCAAGCTATGCGCCACGTCTTCAGGCAAAGATTCCTGCGACAGGCCGATAGCGTAATCGCCGATCTGGCGGCTCAGCTCCGCATGTTCTTCGGGCTGGGGCGTTTTACTGCCGTTAAACAGGGCTGAGGCATGGGTGCAGACAAGGTTTTTCAGCCGCGCCATCTCCTGTGACAATCCGCCAAAGGCTACGGCCGGCACGGTATAGGCTGCTTTGTCGAGGGCGAATCCTGTTTGAATAATCGCTTTGGGGGGCGATTGGAACAGGCGGGTTTCAAGAAAGCGCGTCAATGCGGACATGAAAGGCCAGAACAAAACCACGCCAAAGATACTGAAAAAAGTATGAAAGGCCGCAAGCCCGACGACGGTTAAATTGCCGTCCGCCCCCGCCCAGACAAGGGCAGTTGTAATCGCGGGTAAAACCCAGGGCAGCAGGAAAAACAGCGTGCAGCCTGTCAGAAAATTAAAAATAACATGCAAAGCAGCGGCGCGTTTCGCATCGCCCGATCCGCTGAGCGAAACCAGAACGGCGGTCGATGTGGTGCCGATATTGGCGCCGATCAAAAGCGCGGCGCCTGTCGTAAAATCCGTCATGCCGGCCGCGGCGGCGGTTAAAATCAAAACCGTTGTTGCGGTTGATGATTGCGTGACGAGCGTCAAGACAAGTCCGCTGAGCACAAAACCCGCCAAGGCCAGAATGCCGCCATCCGCCGCGCGCAGGGATGATTTCATGTCTTCGCCGAAGATGGAAAAAGCATCCTTGAGCGTATCAATGCCGATAAAAAACAAACCAAATCCCGTCAAAATCATGCCGAGCGATTTCCAGGCCGGTTTTTTGATGATGGATTGCATCATCATGCCCGCGCCGACCAGCGGCAGGGCATAGGCTTTGAGGTTGATATCAATGCCGGTCAGGCTGACCATCCACCCCGTGGCGGTGGTGCCGATATTGCTGCCCAAAATCATCCATGCGGCGTTGGAAAATGATAAAGCCGCCGCGTTCACGAGGCTGATGATCAGGGCGATGGTCACGGTCGATGACTGCAGGGCCACTGTGGCAATGCCGCCAAAAACAAGCCCGCGCAGAGGCGTGCGCCCGAACCGTGCCAAAAGCTGTTGCATGACGGATTGGCTGGCAGCCTGAAGCCCCTGCGTCAAAAGCGACAGGGCAAGAAAAAAAATGCCGATACCGCCGAGAATCTGTCCGGCAACTGTGAATGTCATGGCTCTGTCCTTGTTTTCGGTGCTGTGCGGCCTGTATAATATTTTTATATTATTCAAAACCGCATATCTGTGTAAATGCGGTGAAACATAAAAGAGGTAAATATGCGCAATATTCTGATGACGAGCGATCTGTCCAGCCGGTCCGACCGTGCTTTTGACCGTGCGGTGCAGCTGTCGCGTCAATTCAAATCCGGCCTGCATGTTTTACATGTGCTGGAAAATGACCTGCCGCCTGACGTGCAGGATGAATTGTTGGATAATGCCGAAAAAACGCTGACTGCACAGGCCGTGAAGGCAAAACAAAAAGTCAGCAAGGTTGCCGCCGCGCGTAAAGGAGGAAAAACCGGTGCGGGCGTTGTGGTTGCGCCAGGGGTGCCGGCGCAGACCATTCTGGATCAGGCGGCAAAGCTGAAAGCGGATTTGATCGTGACGGGGGCGCATAAAAAAGACATGCTGCGCGATCTTTTTATCAAATCCACGGCAGAGCAGGTTTTGCGTTTTAGCGAAAAACCGCTTTTGATCGTTAAAAACCCCGTCCGGGCGGAATATAAAACAATCGTGGTCGGTATGGATTTTTCCGATCAGGCAATGCGGGCGGCATATCTGGCCCTGACGCTGTTCCCCAAAGCGCAGGTGCATCTGGTCCATGCCTATACTTTGCCGTTCCGCGGTTTGGTGAAGGATGCGGATCTGATGGAATATACGCTGGAACAACGCCGCGAAGGCATGGATAAAATGCTGTCCTTGCTGGGGCGCAAGCTGGGCAAGAACAAAACCCGCGCTTTGGCCCGTGTGCGGGTTGAAATGAAAGCGGGCGATGCGTCATCCGCACTGCATGCGGCGGTGCGTAAATCGCGCGCCGATTTGGTGGTGGTGGGGACGCACGGGAAATCATCGCTGATTACAGGCATTGTGGGCAGCGTTGCGCGTGACATGATCCACCATGCCAAGCCGGATGTTCTGGTCGGGCATTGATCTTGCGTGCATTGAAAACAAAAAACGCGCCCTGTGAGGGGCGCGTTTTTTTCTGTGTGAAGCGGATATTTTTAGTTCAAATCGAAACGGTCTGCATTCATGACTTTGGTCCATGTGGCAACAAAGTCTTTGACGAATTTTTCTTTGTTGTCGTCCTGTGCGTAAACTTCGACATAGGCGCGCAGGATGGAGTTGGAACCGAAAACAAGATCCGCGCGTGTTGCGGTCCATTTCACGGCGCCGGTTTTGCGGTCGCGGATTTCGTACAGGTTCTGGCCTGCGGGTTTCCACGTATAGTTCATGTCGGTCAGGGCGGTAAAGAAATCGGTGCTGAGCGCGCCTTCTTTATCCGTGAATACGCCATGTTTCGTGCCGCCGTGGTTGGTGCCGATCACGCGCATGCCGCCGACAAGGACGGTCATTTCATGCGCGGTCAAGCCCATCAGTTGCGCGCGGTCGAGCAGCATTTCCTCCGCACTGACCACATAGTCTTTTTTCAGCCAGTTGCGAATACCGTCATGCAAGGGCTCCAGCACGTCAAACGATGCGGCGTCCGTCATTTCTGCCGTGGCGTCGCCGCGGCCGGGGTTGAAGGGCACGGCATCGTCGAAACCTGCTGCTTTCGCCGCTTGCTCCACGCCGTAATTTCCGCCCAGCACGATGATGTCGGCAAGGCTGGCGCCGGTTTCCGCAGCGATTTTTTCGTA
>JAVEWI010000146.1:0-5271 GCA_034004625.1 Bdellovibrionales bacterium | reverse complement strand
AAAAAGCCGTTGGTGATGCCGCGGGTGCGGCGGTGTGGTTTTGCCGCATTCGCGGCGGTGTGGTTTTGCCGCATCCGCGGCGGTGGTTATTGTTTGTCTTCTTCGACCGTCAGGGTCAATCCGTCAATGCCGACAATACGTACCTTGTCGCCTTTTTGGAAGATGGATTCCTGCTGTGAAACGGCCTTCCATATTTCGCCGGTCACGCGGACTTCGCCGCGGCCCTGCGCCCACGACAGGATTTCCCCGACCGAGGCTGTCAGTTCTTCCACGCCTGTGGTTTTTGGGCGGCGCTGCGCTTTCATCACAAAAGCCAGCACGATGGACAGGAAGGCCACGCTCATAAACGTAATGCTGCCTGCGACCAGAATGTCCACGCCGTAATCAGGCGTATCGCTTTCGATCAGCATCATGGCGCCGGCAAAGAATGAAACCGCGCCGCCTATCCCCATAATGCCAAAGGAGGGGGTGAGCGCTTCACCCGCCATCAGCGCAAGGCCGATGAAGATCAGCGCCAGCCCCGCATAGTTGATGGGCAGGATGTTAAGCGCGAAAAGGCCGAGCAACAGGCAGATCGCGCCTGCAATACCGGGCAACATCGCGCCGGGATTGGCAAATTCATAAACCAGTCCGTAAAAACCGAGTGACATCAGCATCAGGGCAACGTTGGGATGCGTGATGACTTCCAGCAGTTTGTGGCGCCAGTCGGGGACAACGGTTTCCACCGTCGCGCCACGGGTTTTCAGCGTCAGCGTTTTGCCTTCTTTCATCTTTACCGTCTTGCCATCCATACGGTCGAGCAGTGTCGGAATATCATCGGCAACAATGTCGATGACTTTCTTGCTCAGGGCCTCGGTGGCGGTCAGGCTTTCGGCGCTGCGCACGGCGCGTTCCGCCCATTCGGCATTGCGGCCGCGCAATTCGGCAAGGCCGCGGATATAGGCAGAGGCGTCATTGACCATTTTTTGGTCCATGGGCGATCCTTGCTGCGGCACGTCCTGTTCATGCGGCGGCTTTTTCTGGGGCTCGCCGCCGCTGTCATTCATCTGTACAGGTGTGGCCGCGCCCAGATTTGTACCGGGCGCCATGGCGGCGATATGGCTGGCATAAAGGATATAGGTGCCTGCGCTGGCGGCGTGCGATCCGGCGGGCGAAACATAGGTTGCCACTGGGACATCGGAATCCAGAATATCCTGAATAATTTCCTGCATGCTGTTATACAGCCCGCCCGGCGTATGCATTTGCAGGATCAGGATGTTTGCGCCGCGGTCGGCAGCATAACCGATGTGGCGAGAAATCAGGTCGCGCATCGCGGGGCTGACAACGCCTTTGACTTGCAGCACATAGGCGAGGGGTTTGGCTTCTGCGTCTTTTGTGCTTTCCGCATGCAGCGGCGCCATGAAAAGCATCAATCCGGCAAATAGACAAAAGGCATAAAGGAATTTCTTCATAACAGGCAAGGCAGCCCCTCCGGTTTTTGAAAGCGATGTCTTTAAAATCATAACAAAAACTAGGCCCGAAACCTATAAAATCCGGTTAACAGGCGGGGAGGAGGCATAAGGCCGCGCCCGCGCAAGAGGGATATGGCTTTGATTCCGGAAATGTGGGGTATCCGGTGAAAGGCGCGCGGGCTGTTTTTGGTTATTTATACGCTTCTTTCAGGCGATGCACGCTGTGAACCTGCCCTTCGGCTGCGGAGCCGCGCAGCTTTAACAGGATTTTTTCCGTGACATGAGTCTTGCCGCATAAAACAACGCTGCGTCCGTCACGTATCAGGGTGTTCAAAAAAACAGTCATCGCCATCATGCCTGTCATGTCGATCATGGGGACATGGGTCAGGTCGATCACGATTTTTTTATCCACGCTATGGGGGGCGATGGTTTCGGGCGCCGCGGCTATCCTGCTTTCCAGCGTCTTGCCGATACTGCCAAAAAACAAGGGGCCGTCAATGCGGTAAACCAGCACATGCGGGGGCAGGCTGTCATCCGTTTCCTGTGTGTGCAGGCTGATGTCGGTCAGAACCGCAATGCGGCGCATGAACAAAAGCGAAGCCATCACCATGCCCACGGCAATGCCCGCAACCATGTCCACAAAAATCGTCAGCAGGAAACAGGTTAGCAGCACAACACTGTCACTGCGCGGGGCCAGTTTCAAAATCATAATACATTGCGGCACATGCGACATGCGCCATGCAACGCCGAGCAAAAGCGCCGCAAGGGAGGCCATGGGAATATGGCTGATATAAGGCGCAAGGGTGAGCACATAAAGCAGCAGGAACAGGGCATGAAAAATGCTGGCCATCGGCGTTTGCGCACCGGCCTGGATATTGGCGGCGGTGCGGGCGATGGCGCCTGTGGCGGGAATACCCGCGGCAAGGCCGGAAAAAATATTGGCAAGGCCGATACCGTTCAGCTCCGCATTGGGGTTATGGCGCGTGCGGGCCATGCTATCCGCGACCGTGGCGGATAGCAGCGATTCCAAAGCCGCCAGTGCGGCAATCACCAGCGCGGGCATCATCAGTTTTTCAAATTCGGCATAACCGGGGATAGAAAACAGGCTGTTTTCCCCCGGCATGTGCAGGCGCGGTGCATAGGGCGGGATGCCGTTTTGAATACTGCCGTCCACGGCGGTATAGGTGAAACGTGCATGCAGCGTATCCACCATCAATCCGGATTGCTGCAAAATCCATGCAGTGGCAAAGCCCATCGTAATCCCGGCAACCGCCGCCGGTATTTTGGGTGCGACCTTAGGGGTGAAAATCAACCCCGCCAGTGTCACAAGGCCGACAAAAACATCTGCCGGTTTCATGTGCGGCATGGCGGCGGCAATGGTTTTGACTTTATCGATGTAATGCCCTTCGAGCGTTTGGAGGCCAAGGCCGAAAAAGTCATTCAGCGCCAGCGTGGCGATGGTGACGGCAATGCCAGCGGTAAATCCCGTGACAACGGGATAGGGGACGTAATTCACGAATTTGCCAAGGCGCAGGAAACCAAGCGCCAGCAAAATGATCCCCGCCATAATCTGGCACCAGATCAAGCCATGCAGTCCGTATTGCGATACAATCGGCGCGATAATAACGACAAAAGCGGCGGTCGGGCCGCTGACTTGCGTGGAAGAGCCGCCAAAAACAGCGCCGACAACGCCGGCGACAATGGCGGTATAAAGCCCGTGTTCGGGCGGCAGGCCCACCGCAATGGACAAAGCCAGCGCGAGCGGCAGGGCGATCAGGGAAACAACCAGCCCCGCTGTCAGGTCGGCGCGCAGGGTATGGCGGCTGTAAGTCTTGAGGCCGGAGATCAGGGCCGTGGCAATCGGAAAAGGCGCGGGTTTCGCGGCGGGGGTGGCTTGGTGCGGCATGGGCTTGTCCGGATGCGTCTTTACAAGGCGTAGAGCCAGATCTCTCCTTTCCTGTATGGGGTGCTTATGTGCTCAAGCATAGGCCTCCGGCAGGGCTTTGGTCAATGGCGGGGAAGGAGGGATTATCTTACGTCTTATATTTACGCGCCCTCAGGCCTTATATCTTGCGTGCAGCGAGCGCATCGCCGATCGCATAAAAATGCCCGCCCGCCACATGGTGCAGGCTGCGCCATTCCGGCCCTGCTTCTTCAAACAGCCAATGCCCGTTTTTAAAAACGCGCTCGTCCGCCCATGCGCCTGTGACTGTGCCGATGAACAGGTCATAGGTGTCCTGATTATGCGGTTCCGGCACCAGATTGCACACCAGCCATGCGGCGCAGCCACTGACGCAGGGGATTTCATCCCCCGGCAGGCGGAAAATATCCACGCCGCATTTTTCCAGCTTGTCCGGCGTGTCATAGAGGCTCATGTTACCGACGTCATTTGTCATTTGCAATTGTTTGGCTGTCGGGATTTGAATCACAAAACGTCCGCTGGCTTCGACCAGTTCGCGGGTTTTGGTGGCTTTGTCCAGAACAACGGTCAGCTTCGCCGGCGAAAAATCAAGCGCGCATGCCCATGCCGCCGCCATGACGTTATCGGTGCCATCGTGTCGGGCGGATACCAATACCGTGGGGCCATGGCTGAGCAAACGGTAAGCTTTTTGCGGATCAACGGGGGAAATATGCGTGTCCATTTTTCTGTCCTTTTTTGTGCATCATTCCTGTGCATCTTGGCGCCAAGAAAAAAGCCCCGCAAGGATGCGGGGCTTTTTGTCTTTTCTGCCTGCGATTAAGCGTTAGCTGCTTTTTTCGCGGTGGCGGGAGCTTCTGCCGAAGCTTCGGTGTCGCGTACATCGCGCTCACGTTCGGCAATACGGGCAGATTTACCGCTGCGGCCACGCAGGTAGTACAGTTTGCCACGGCGTACGGAACCACGGCGGACCAGCTCGATGCTGTCAACGCTGGGGCTGTACAGGGGGAATACGCGTTCAACGCCTTCGCCATAGCTGATCTTGCGCACGGTGAACGTCGCCTGAATGCCTTGGCCGCCGCGGGCGATGCAAACGCCTTCGAAAGCCTGAATACGGTGGCGGATTTCTTTGCCGGTGTTTTCCGTGATTTTCACGTTAACGCGTACGCTGTCACCGGGTTGGAATTCGGGAATTTTTTTTGCGGTGGCTTGCAGCTTTTCCAGCTGGGCCTGTTCAAATTTCTGAAGATCGTTCATGGTCGTTAGCCTTTTTTCTTTGTCGGAACCCGTAAAGTTCGGTCGCGCATTTTGTCTGACGGCGCGCGCCGGCGGTTCACATCTTGTTATTACCGAATAAGTGCCTTACGGCCTGCAAACCCGCAAGCTTGCAGTGATGGGCAGGATTCATACAGAAAACCTCGGCTTATTTCAATATTTTATTCGGTTTTCTTTGAAATTTCGAGATATTTGGCAAAAAGATCGGGCCTGCGGGCGGCGGTCAGCTTTTCGGATTCGGCCTGTCTCCAGGCCTCTATTCTGGCATGGTGGCCGGACGTAAGTACTTCTGGAACCTTGTGAATAATCCCATCCGGGGCTTCCCATTCGGCGGGGCGGGTGTAATGGGGGTATTCCAGCAAATGGCGGGTGAAGCTTTCTTCATTGTGAGTTTCCATATTTCCTATGGCTTCGGGCAACAGGCGGATAACCGCATCCAGCAGAATCATCGCCGCCTGCTCCCCGCCGGACAGGACATAATCCCCGATCGAGATTTCTTCGGCGCCATAGGCGTCCAGCAAACGCTGGTCCACACCCTCGTACCGGCCGCAGAGGATGGTCAGGCGCGGCTCCTGCGTCAATTGCTGGGCCATTTCCTGCGTCAGCGGCTTGCCGCGCGGGCTCATG
>JAVEWI010000145.1:0-5287 GCA_034004625.1 Bdellovibrionales bacterium | reverse complement strand
TGGATATGGCGGCGGCTGCAACACTGGCCGTCAGGATACGTTTGAAAAACTTGCGGCGGTGAGCTTTGAAAACGGCTTTTTTAATCCGTTTGTCGTTGTAAATTTCGGGCGGCACGGGCGCGGGCTTTGCCTTGCGCGTAAAAATATCGCGCAGGCGTTCTGTCATCTTTTTCTTTTCCGGCTTTTGGGTCGGTTCGGTCATGGCTGGTTCCGCGCTTTTTGTGATGAAGTTTATGCTACCCCATATGGCGGGGGAAGTCAATTTCCATAAATTATATTATATCGTTATTTATCAATCCATTATCTGCGGCCAGTCAGGTTTTTTCCGGCGTAAATGTCGCAAAAATGGGGGTGTGGTCGGATGCCTTTTCCGCCGCGCGGGGATCGCGGTCAATCTGGCATGTGTGCAGCCTGTCGGCGGCCTGCGGGTTTAACAGCAAATGGTCGATGCGAATGCCATGGTTGCGAGGCCATGCGCCGGCTTGATAATCCCAAAATGTATATTGTTCGTTTTCGTCATTCACCGCGCGAAAGGCATCGGTATAGCCGAGATGCACAAGGCTGCGGAATTTGCGGCGGCTTTCAAGGCGGAACAGAGCATCATCGGCCCAAACGGCGGGGTCGTGGCAATCGCGCGCTTCGGGGATGATGTTGTAATCACCGCCCAGCACGGTGGGCATGCCGCTTGCCAGCAATCCTTGGGCATGGGTGATCAACCTGTCAAACCACCGCAATTTATAAGGGTATTTTTCACTGTCGACCGGATTGCCATTGGGCAGGTAGAGGGAGGCGATGCGGAACCCTTTGATGGTGGCTTCGATATAGCGCGATTGTTCATCGCTGTCATCGCCGGGCAGGCCGCGGCGGACGTCGGTCATGTCATGGGGGGACAAAATGGCCACGCCGTTCCATGATTTTTGCCCATGCACAGCGGCTTTGTATCCGGCGGATTCAATATCGGCCAGCGGGAATTTATCATCGCTGCATTTCAATTCCTGCAACAACAGCGCATCGGGTTTATGCGCATCCAGCCAGGCCAGAACATGCGGCAGGCGCATATTGACCGAATTCACGTTCCAGCTGGCGATTTTCATTTCATTAGTCCCATTCCGAAGCGTTTTTTTTACCCAAGGAAAGATGCCGCAGCATCGTCAAACCTGTGATCCGGTGTATAATGGGCAGGAAAAGGATATAACGCAAGTGCGGGTTCACTCATCTCTTCATCGTCATTATCTGCTGCGCCGTTATGGGCGCCAGATGCATTTTTTCCCCATGCTGTTGCCGCTTGTGGAAATTGTGCCGTTATTGCTGGCCGCGGTCGGCGGGCTTGCGACTTTGGCGGGCGGGCTTTGGCACCGGCGGCGCAAGGTTTTGATGGTGTCTGTCTTTCTGGCGCTTGTGTGTTTTGTGGCGGCGGGGGCTTTTGTCTATAACCGCACGCCCGATAAAATCGTGCGGTTTGAAGGCACCAAAGAAATCGCCGTCGCCGATTACGCGGTGGTATCGCATTTCGCCGCATTGTCGCCCGCCAAAACGCCGCAAGACATGCCGGTGTTTGACGAAGTTTTCAGCACCGCCGTCAAAAACCCGCTGCTGGCCACGCCGGTTATTTCAAACGGCGTTTTGGTCACGGGGTCGTATCACAACAGCGCGAACGGGTTTGATATTGCAACCGGCGAATGGCTGTGGTCTTTGCCGCAGGCGGAGCCTGTTTTTACAATCGGCAAAAGTGCAAGAAATGTTGTGTATATAGGCGAAGGGTTGCACCACACCCGCGCGGCCATGTTGACGGCGATGGAAATGCCATCGGCCAAAATCATCTGGCAAAGGCAGTTTTTGGGACATATTGAATCCCCGCCCGCGCATAGCGCCGATGGTGAAACCATTTATGTGCCCACCGGCGCCGGTGGTATCTGGGCGCTGCGTGCGGTGGATGGCAGCGTTGTTTTCCATGCCGATGTCGGGCATACGGATGCCACGCCATTGGTGCAGGGAGATAAAATATATCTGGCCGCGCAGCCGGATGAAGATATTCCGCAAAGCATTTTTTATGCATTGGATTTGCAAACGGGCAACATTGAATGGCAAGTGCCGTTGCAAGGCCAGCCATGGGGCGCACCGGTTATCAGCGCGGATAGCACAAAAATCATAACCACCACAGGGCGTGGGCAAATCGGCGTGAAGCGGGATACGGATACGGGCTGGGCCATGGCTTTGTCGCCTGTTGATGGTAAAATGATATGGCAGCGCAGCCTTGCCAATATGGCGATTGATGCGGGGGATTATTTGCCGGATGCCGACATGGCGCTGTTTACATTAAAAAATGGAGAGATAATCGCCCTGCAAGGCGCAACAGGCGATGTGATATGGCAGGCAAAAGTCGCAACCGAATTCATGGCGCCCGCCGTTTTTGTCCGTCGCGGTACGGGCAAGACTACATTGGTGGCGGCGACCAGCGCCGATGGTGTTTTTACATTGCGCGATGCGGCAACGGGCAAAGAATTGCGCCGCCGTCCTGTGGCATCGGGCAGCAGCGCATCGCCCGTGGTGCAGGGCGACCGCATTTATGTGACGGTGCCGTACCGTATGAATGTTTTTGGCGGGCTGGGCAGTTTGTAGAATGGCACAGGAAACCCCGCAATATACCGCGCCTTGTTTATGGCTCAGCTTCCCCGAAGAAAGCCTGTCGCAGCGGCAATTCGCCCCCGATGCCCGCAGTCGGCTGGAACAGGTTTTTGATATGAATATCGTGCAATCCCCCTTGCGCCGCGCCATGGCGCTGCTGGGGATGCAGCCGCCGCACACCGAAACGCGCATGATGACGTGGTATAACGGTGCGCCCTATATCAACGGCAATGCCTTGGCGTGGGTGGTCAGCGCAGGCAGCGCCACGCCGCAGCCGCAGGGGGCAAACGGATTTTTATTTGTGACGCGCTATACCCTGCGCAACGTGCTGCGCGTGATGGCGCAGCAATGGCGCGTGACGCGTTTTGTGCAGGATAGATTATCCGGCCACACCCCGCCGGATGCGGATGGATTGACCGAAAGCCTCGCGCTCGGCCTGTGTGTGCAGGTTTTGCTGATGCGTCTCGATGCCGCGCGGATGGCGGATATGCCGCGTTATCTGGCCGCGCCCGAAACCGCGCCCGCCCTTTACCGCCGCACGTTTGAATGGTTGCAAAAATTGCAACTGCGCCGCAGCGATTTATCACCCGTTTGGCATGGGTTATTTGCAGACGCGCCCGTAAAACCCGATGCGGAAAAACATCCTTTTTTGCCTGCATTTTTTTGGGATCATCCGGATATGCCTGCGCCCGCAGCGGATGTGCAAGGCGCTGCATCGGATATATCGGGTGGGTCTGTTTTTACCGGATTGCCCGTTTGTGCGGGGCGTGTGGCGGGCAGGGCTATTGTCGTTCAGCGCACGGCAGACATTCCGCCGCCGCAGCCCGATAAACCCGTGTATATTTTTCGCCATGCACGCCCCGAAACCACGGTTTATTTTGCGCAGGCGGGGGCGGTTGTTTTTGCCAATGGGGGCGTTTTATCCCATGCCTGCGTTGTGGCGCGGGACATGGGCGTGCCTTGCGTTACCGGAATTGGCGATGAATTTTACGCACAGGTCAAGGACGCGGGCGATGCCCTGCGCATTGCCGTTGATGGCGCAAGCGGTGAAGTAGAAATTATCGCGTGCTGAAAGATTTGCCGCAACCGCAGCCCGCCGCCGCATTGGGATTGCGGATTTTGAATGCGGATTTCATCATGTCGGATACGAAATCAATTTCCGCACCGTTGATAAAGGGCAGGGAAACGTCATCGGTTACCAGAACCGCGCCGTTTTTTTCAAACGTCACATCGTCCGCATTGGTGGTGTCGGTGACGTCCAGCTGGTATTGAAAACCGGAACAGCCGCCGCCCAAAACGGTGACGCGCAGCATCAGGTTGCTGTTGCCTTCTTTTTCACGCAAAACCAGCAGGCGGGCGGCCGCGCTGTCCGTCAGGTGAACCATCATGCCCTGCGCTGCGGCGGATGCTTGTGTGCTGCGGGCTTGGGTTGTTTGGGTATCGGTCATGGCGGAGCCTTTCGGGGTTTTAGCGTTTTCAATGTCTTATACAGCAACAATATGGCGTAAATGCGGCGAAAATCAATACAAATTATCCATAACAAGAATGATGCTATGGAGGGGGTGCAGACTTAACAGATTACGCTTTTATTCATGGCCGAAATATGTTTTAAAAACGTTGTAAATCAAGAGCATTCCGCATGCGGGAGGGGCCGATGGCAACACGCGCCAAAACGAAATCTGCGCCGGTGAAACCGGCGAAAGCAAAATCCGCCAAACAGGCGAAGCCTGCGCAGACGGCGAAACGCGCCGATCCTTTGGACGCTATGCTGGCCGCAGACGGGCTTGCCGTTTTTGCCAGCCGCGCCGCAGAAAGCCGCGGTCGCCAATATGACGAACCGCCCAGCAAAACCCGCGGCGATTTTGAACGCGACCGCGACCGCGTCATCCATTCGCAGGCCTTTCGTCGTTTGAAATTCAAAACACAGGTTTTCGTGTATCACGAAGGCGACCATTTCCGCACACGTCTGAGCCATAGCATAGAGGTGGCGCAGGTGGCGCGGTCTTTGTCACGTTTGCTGAAATGCGATCAGGATCTGGCCGAAGTTGGCGCATTGGCGCATGACGTGGGGCATACGCCCTTTGCCCATGTGGGTGAAGATGCTTTGGCGGAATGCATGAAACCCTATGGCGGGTTTGACCACAACGACCAGACGCTGCGCGTTGTTACAAAACTGGAAAAAAAATATCCGGATTTTGACGGGCTGAACCTGACGTGGGAATCCCTCGAAGCTTTGGTGAAACACAACGGCCCCGTTATCAAAAAAGGCCAGAAAAAACCGCATTTCGAAGTCACGCTTGATGATTTCCGTCACAAAATGGATTTGAAGCTGGATACCTATGCTTCGCTGGAAGCGCAGATTGCAGGCATATCCGACGATATCGCCTATAACAGCCACGATCTGGATGACGGGTTGTCGGCGGGGATGTTTACGCTCAAGGATCTGGAACAGGTTGATTGGGTGGGCGAGATTATTCACGCCAAGCGCAAACAATGGCCGAACATCGACAATTACCGTCTGACGCAGGAAACCATCCGCGATGTCATGGGGACGTATGTCGTGGGCGTTTTGGGTGAAACCAAAACGCGCCTGGCGGCGCTTAACCCTAAATCCGCCGTTGACATCCGCCATGCCAAGGATGCGACCGCGACCATGTCGGAC
>JAVEWI010000144.1:0-5328 GCA_034004625.1 Bdellovibrionales bacterium | reverse complement strand
AGGCTGCCGGGATAATTACGGTAACGCAGGTAAAAAAGCCGGTCTTGCGGCCATGATTCCACCAAGGTGGCAATCGGGTCTATGACCGCTTCCGCCCCGTTCTTCATAAATCCTTGTTGTATATCAATAATTAATAATGCTTCTGGCTTGTTCATGGAAATATGCTAAACTGGGCGCAGGTTTCCGGCAATTGTTAAGATTGCTTTCACTTTTTTTACATATAATTAGAATCAATCCAACAGTCAGGTGCAGAAATGACAAGAAATTACGGTAACGGCCGCCACGAAGAGCATATGTTTGCAATGCACGGCATGGCAGATACCAGCAAATTCGTTGTCCGTTCCGGTATGGAAATGGGCATTGAACGCATTTTGATCCAAAACGGCGCGAAACCCGCAGACGCAGCCGAAGCCGCCACCGCGGTTTACAAAGGTCTTGAGCGTTACAAAGACAACCCGGCGCAGAAAAAAGCCGATTTCATCACCATGATGATCAGCCCGTTTTTCAAAGATCCGGATGCAGGTTTTGCAGCCAAACCCGATGCGGTAAAACTCAACAATGCTGTTGGCGCCGTGCTTGAAATGGCCGCCAAGAATTTCGGCCCGAAACCGGCGGCACCTGCCGCACCGGCAACCGGCGTTACGGGCGGCCAGACGTATAACGCGTCCCGTCCCAAATCGACGTTCTGATTTTTATGTCTGCCTGATTTTCTGGCCTGTGCCAGATGCAAAAAAGCCGGAGAAATCTCTCCGGCTTTTTTTGTTGCGTGCTGCAAACCGCGGTCAACGGCCGTCAACTTCCAGCACTTGGGTATGTTTTTTCAAATAGCGCAGGGTCAGACTGGTCACAACGATAAACGCGTAAATCACCGGCCATGCCATGTCCTCGACAATCCATTCACGGAAAGGCTCTTTTTCAAACACAAGGTCCACTACCAGCTCGGTCAGAAAAAACGCGGTACCAATGCCCAAAAGCCCCTGATATTCGCGGCGCAAAACGGTTTTGATTGAAAACGGCATATCCGGTTTCTGCCACTGCGAAAAACGCGGCACAATCACGGGCGTTTTTGCGCACCATTGCACATACTCATCCCCAAAGCTTTCAGTCAGAAATTTTTCTTCGGTCAGAATAATGCGCTCCATGTAAATAAAAAACGCCATGGACACGATCAAGACCAGCCACCAGACTTTGAGCGACATCACCACGCCCAGAATAATAATAAAATTCCCCAGATACAGCGGATTGCGCACCACCGAATACATGCCCGTGGTGTTCAAACGCGTGGCGCGCTGCGCCTTGGCATTGCGGCCAGACGTGCCGCGCGGCACATGCCCAACAGTATAGGCACGTATAGCCAAACCACCCAGCGCGATCAAAAAACAAAACAGCACCCAGAGATCTTCGGCGGCATCGCCCATCAGACGTTCCATATGCGCAGCTTCTTCAAAAGCCAGCAGCAAGGGGCCGATAAACAAAAGAGGCAGATAGCTGCGCCAGCGGAAAATACGCACACCGTCTTCGACCATGATTTCATCAAGTTTCATTTTTTGCTCCCGTGTGCTTTAACGTCCGTTTTAAAGGCCATTTTGCTGCATCCTATTCCTGCCCCGGCTTATGTCAAGAAAGCTTTTGCCCCATGGACGCCGGTAAAATCTGCCTTTACAATCAAACCCATGACAAATCCCGCCCCCGCAGAAACACCCGCAGGCGAAAATGGTATCGCCGCAAAGCCGCGTAAAAAGCTGCGCACACGGGCGCTTGAAACCGGCGTAGGCATTGCCGGATTTGACGGTGTTTTGCGTGCCTGGCGGGCAGAAGGCAACCGTTTGAAAAATGTCGCCACCAGCCTTGGCAAAAAAATGGCCGATATGGCGGCGGGCGCCATGATTTCCATGAGCTTCCGCCTGATCGCCGTCACATGGGTGGTGGGGATTATCGGCGGCGTTTCGACATGGGGCATGATCGGCCTTCTGGCCGCTGCAACCGGCGCGGCCAGCGCAACCTATAACTACGCCAAAAATTTTGCGGGTGAAAAACTGCGCGGCCCCAAAGAACAGCGCCATGCCGCAAAATTATTTGACAGCAAAAGGCTTAAAAAATCCGCGGTGGCTTTTGCCGCGGGATTTGCCAGCGGCGGCATCGGCCTGTGGCTGGCGCGAAGCGAGATTGTCCAATCAGCCCTGTCATGGCTGCGCGGCGTTTTTACCCGTGCGGATACTGTGCCTTTGCCCGCCGCCGCACATGGCGCATTGCCGCCCATCCAGACGGCGGCCCCTATACCCGGCACCTTGGCACCGGCCTTTACCCCTGCTGCCGCAAACATGAATACGCCACCCGCCGCGGCCTTGCCTGCAGCACGCGGCGTTAAATCCCTCAAACTTTAGGCTTATTCAATATCAAGCGTTTCACGCATTGGCGCAGGCGGCGCAGTATCCTCTGCAGATACTTCTTCGCCTTGCAATATTTCGACAATCGCACCGGCAAGGGCTTCGGCACATTCCTGCGTCAATCCGCCCGCCAGCACATCTTCGCGTCCGCCTTCGCGATGATAAAAAGTCACCAGCCATGACCGCGCCGCCAAAAGCCGCGTCACGCCACGCCCCATATTGGCAATACCCGTGGCAAAACGTTCATGCAGCAACATGATATTCTGCGGGGCATCAATGGCTGCCCGCACGTAAATCTGGCCTATATCATGGGCAGGATGGAAAACGCCGCCCGCCAGACGAATACCGTCACGTGTCACGCCAATACGCACGCGGCGGCGGTGTATCTGCGCACGCACGAAAGGCAGCCAGATGGTGATGACAAGCGCGGCCCCCATCAAGCTGCCCAGCAGCATGGTCGCACCCTCGCCGCCGATCAGGCGCCCCAGGTTGATGCCGATGATTTGCAGCAAAACCGTCGCCGCGCCCATCAGGAATACAAAACGCAAAGCAGGACGCGCAGGCGTTACATCCAAAAGCACAACACCGGTTTTTTTGCTGACCCCGCGCAAAAAAGATGCGCGCGGCGCATAGCCAAAGCTGCGCCAGAACGGCAAGGCAAGCCCGCGCTCAACCCCCAGAAAAAACACCGCGGCGGCAATGCCCAGCACCACAACAAGCAAAAGAATATAAATCATGAAAAAGCCCTTTCGGGCCCCATCATAACGGCAAGCCGTCACAGAAACAGTCTTTTTTTATGAAACCCGCCAAAGCCGCGCGGGCAGCGGTTTTGGAGCGGTAATTACTCCGCGCCCGCTGCCGCCATGGCGACCTGCCCGCTCTGCACGGGATCGCCGCCGGTTGCGCCCTGTTCCACCGCCTGCGCCGCATCCTGATGCGCGGCGCTATAGGTGACGGCACGGTTGCGGCCCGCCTGTTTTGCATGGCGCAGGGCATATTCCGCCGCACGCAGCATGTCATCGGGACTTTTGTGATGCGGCTGGATATCGGCAACACCAATGCTGATCGTCAGAACGATATTACTGTCCCCGACGCTGAAGGGAATAGCCTCGACAGCCGTGCGAATTTTTTCAGCAACCACACCGGCGCGGTATTCATCGGTCGATGGCAAAAACAGGGCAAACTCGTCCCCGCCCACACGGCCAATCACGTCACTGTTGCGCAGCTGTTCCGCAATCGTATCGGCAATGACGCGGATGGCCTTGTCACCGCCGGCGCGGCCATGTTTGTCATTAATTTTTTGCGTGCCATCGACATTCACGCTCAAAACCGCCAGTTCCTGTTTATGGCGGCGGGCAGAGCTGATGAGCATATGCACAACCTTGAACAACATACTGCGGTTATAAAGCCCCGTCAGCGCATCGGCCGCCGCCAGATTTTGCAAATGTTCACGCTGCTGCGCGATATGGTTCAAGGCGGGCATGACCAGCGACATCGCCTGCCACGCCAAAAGCGCCAGCATCGCCGCATAAAAAGCATAAGAAACAAAAATAATTTTTTGCGTTTCGGATGCGCGGGACGCAATAAAGTCGGATACCTGCGCATGCCATGCCACACCGACATCCTGCCGCGCCAATGCGGCAATCTGTTCGGCATATTCACGGGCATAACCGCGCTGCCCCGCTTCGGCAAAGGCAGCATAGCTGAAAACCTTATCCGTCAATTGGCGCACGGGCTGCAGGTTTTCAAGATCAAGCTTGGCAAGCGGAGACCATGTCGCCGCATGCATGGCGACCAGCATCCGTGGTTCAATTTGCTGGGCATTCGAGGCCGCCGCACGCAAGCGTTCCAGGTTTTTCGGCTCCGGCGTTTTCTGGTTTTGATCTACCAGCATCGTCATCATCTGGTTAATGCGCATTTGCTGTTCGGACATTTGCGCCGTGAGCATCAAGGCCGTTTGTTTTTGCCCGATGTGGTGGTGCAAAAACCCCGCGCCCACAATGGCCGTGAACAGCATGATGACAAGGATGATATAAAGACGCGTGGTTTTTTCGGGGTTGATCCCGCCCTGATTAGCCTGGCCTGACTGTGACACAGCCATATGTCCCCCCATTTTTGCTTGCGACTATCAAAGAACCGGACGTTCTGGCAAGCTTTAGATATGAATCACGCTCCTTGATTACACCCCATCAAAAAACGCGCTATGGGACAGTATACAACAGGCTTTTCTAACAAATGATTACTTAAAATTGATTATTCCGGCAGAGGGATAAAATCGCCCGTTTCCCCCGCAACCGCGCCGAAACGCTGGGATTTCCAGTCCGCTTTGGCCTGCTCCAGCCTGTCTTTGGACGATGAAACGAAGTTCCAGAAAATGAATCTGGGCCCATCCATGGCTGCCCCGCCCAGAATCATCAAACGCACCGCACTGCATGCCTTGATATGCACGTCATCTCCAGGCCGTAAAACCAGCATTTGCCCCGGCGGATAAACCACCCCGCCAATATCAATTTCCCCGCCCAAGGCATAAATGGCACGCTCTTCCACATCGCGCGGCACTGGCAATACGGCGCCTTCTTCCAAATGCACATCGGCATAAAGCGTTTCCCAATCGCAGGCCACGGGCGATGTCAAACCAAACCCCGTGCCCATAACCAGCCGCAGGTCAATCCCCTCCGCCGTGAAGCGCGGCAGGGTTTCCTTGGCATGATGTGCGAATTGCGGTGCACATTCTTCTTTGGGCTTGGGCAGGGCAAGCCAGCTTTGAATGCCAAACAACGACGATCCCGACGTGCGTAGCCCCGCAGGCGTGCGTTCGGAATGCGCAATGCCGCTGCCCGCTGTCATCACATTCGCATCACCGGGGTGGATTGTTTGCTGCGTGCCAAGCGAATCGCGGTGGTCAATCGCCCCGCCGAACAAATACGTCACAGTCGAAAGG
>JAVEWI010000143.1:0-5337 GCA_034004625.1 Bdellovibrionales bacterium | reverse complement strand
GTCAATCAGCTTGGTCGTCAGCGTGATGTGGTCAAAGCTGAATTTCAGCTTGTTATCCGTCAGGCTGATTTCGATGCTGTCGCCCGCTTCGTCAATCAGCTTGCGGATTTCGTTGATTGCCTTGCGCGGGATAATCACGCCGGGCATATCGCGCGCGCCTTCGGGCAGCGGCATTTCAAAACGCGCCAGGCGGTGGCCGTCGGTTGCAACCGCGCGCAGAACAGCAACGCCTTCGTTTTCTGTCGCGTGCAGGTAAATACCGTTCAGGTAATAACGCGTTTCTTCGTTCGAAATCGCAAAACGCGTGCGGTCGATCAGCGTGCGCAGATCGCCTGCGGGCAGTTTGAAGCTGTAAGAAAACTTATCGGCGCTGCCCATGCGCGGGAAATCTTCGGTCGGCAAGCAGCCGAGACGGAAAGTGGATTTCCCCGCCTTGACCTGCAGCGTCGTGTCATTCGCGCCGCTGGTGATTTCAATCGCGGAGCCATCGGGCAATTTACGCACGATGTCATAGAGCGTATGCGCGGGCACCGTGGTCGATCCGGGCTGCGATGCTTGCGCTGCGGTCGATTCAACAATTTCCAAATCCATGTCGGTCGTGGTCAGGGACAGGGCATCGCCATCTGCCAGCAACAAAACGTTGGCAAGAATGGGAATAGTGTTGCGGCGTTCCACCACGCTATGCACGTGGTTGAGCGAACGAAGCAGATCGGCGCGATCAATGGTGAATTTCATGGCGTCCTGTCCATCAAATAAGGAATGTTTTGATGGCGGGATTATACCAACCACCCTTGTAAAACCCAAGCAAAAGTTAGGTTTACGCGCATAGGCCGGCGCAGCCAGCGCATTAAACACAAGCCACCAGCCGCATCACAAACTGTGCTGTATTATGGTTATTTTCCGGCGCGACGCAGGGGCTTTTTGGCTGCTTTGGCGGCCGGTTTTACGGCTGCTTTTTTGACCGGCTTTTTTACAGCTTTTTTAGCTGTAGTTTTTGCCGTTTTTTTCGCAGCAGGCTTTTTGGAAACCGGTTGCGTACGCTCCCTTTCGCGGCGCGGACGGTAAACGCCTTCGTCCAGCAAAATGGGCGCCAAAGCTTCGATAAACAAACGGCCCCATTTCAGCGCATCACGTTTGGTCGCCACCAGATCCTGACGGAATTCCACAATCACATACGGCAGGCCGGTATCTTCGGCATGGGTTTTGATTGTGTTTTTGCTCAGGTTTGCCTGCTTCAGGGTATAGGGTTCGTTTTCGCCCACAACCATGCCGGGGTTTTGCGCACGCAAATTATCAATCAGGCTGCGAGCGATTGTTTCTTCCTTGTTCCACAAAACGCCGATTTCCCACGGGCGTTTGTATCCGTCCATTTCGGGAGTAAAGCTGTGCAGGGAAACGATCATCGGCACGATGCCTTTTTTCAGATACGTTTTAATCTGCGCGGAAAGGGCATGGTGATAAGGCCAGAAAATTTCATCCAGACGCTGGCGTTTTTGCGCCGCGCTAAGGTTTTTATTGCCCGGCACCTGAATATGGTCGGATACGTCGCGCATGCATTCGGGGCTGCGTTCACCGCGGTTCACATCCACAACAATGCGGGAATAATTGGCGAAAAACGCGGCGGCATCGAGTTTTTCGGACATATACTGCCCGATGTTTTCTGTACCCGGATCCCATGCAATGTGTTTTTGCAGATCAGCCTTGCTGAGACCTACGTTATCCAGAATTTGCGGCACGCGGTTGCTGGCATGGTCACAGACAATCAAAACAGGCGCGCTGCCCTTGGCATTTTCAATACGGTAAGGCGCGGGTTCGCCAGCCTGCAGCAAGCGTGCGGGCGTTTTGCGCGCCGCGGCTTTTCCTGTCTTGGCAGGTTTAGCTGCCGGCTTGATTACCGCGTGCGGTTTTACCGGCAGTTTTTTGGTTTTATTTGCGGGGGTTTTTGAGTTTCTGGAAGCCGTTTTGCGGGATTTCATGATTTTATAAATAACACTCTATTATGCGCGTTTCACACCATATCCATGCCGCGGCGCGTGAACTTTACATGCCGGTGCACATGCGCCGACATTAAAAGGCCGAAACCGAAGAGCGCGGCAAGCATTGAGGAGCCCCCGTGCGAGATCATCGGCAACGGCACCCCGACCACGGGGAGTAAGCCCATGACCATACCGATATTGATAAAAATATAAAGCGAAAAGTTGATAATGATTCCCATGACCAGCAATCGCCCGAACTGGCTTTGACAGTTGAAGGCGATGAAATAGCCATAGATGATAATCGCCACGAATAATCCCAAAAGCCCAAGCCCGCCGATCAATCCCCATTCTTCGGTGAAAAGGGTGAAAATAAAATCAGTCTGTTTTTCGGGCAGAAAATTCAAACTGCCCTGCGTGCCCTGCAAAAACCCCTTGCCCGATATACCGCCGGAACCGAGGGCAATTTTTGACTGGATAATGTTATACCCGGCGCCCAAAGGATCGCTTTCAGGGTTCAGAAATGTAATCACACGGCGTTTTTGGTAATCGTGCATCAGGCTCCACAATACCGGTACGGCCGCAACCGCCGCCGTGCCTACAATCGCAAAAAACCAGTAACTGACCCCCGCGACAAACATCATGGCGGCAACCACCATCATAATCATGGTCGCGGTGCCAAGGTTGGGCTGCAAAAACACCAATCCGACAGGTAAAAGCGCCATACAAAGCGGCGGCAACAGGAAAATGGGATTGCGGATTTCTTCGGGGGTGCGCCCGTGATAATACCGTGCCAGCGCGAGGATAACGCCGATTTTCATGATTTCGGAGGGTTGCAGCCGCATGACACCAAGGTCAATCCAGCGCTGCGCCCCCATCCCGATATGCCCTTTGATTTCAACAAAAACCAGCATCAGGACGCAAAGCCCGTAAAACACATAGGCAAAGCGGAGCCACAAACGGATGTCTATCATGGCGGTAATAATCAGTCCGATCATCCCTACCGCAAAACGCACTGCATGCGGATTCGCCCATTTTTCGGCATGGCCCCCGTCTGCAGAATAAAGAGACATGAAGCCGATCGCACCCACAATGGTCAGCAAAACAATAAAAGGCCAGCTGATGGAAAAAAACTTTTCCGGCAGGGTCAGGTTATCACGGTTAAAATTGCTATGTGCCATGTTTTAACCTTCTTTGCGCGCACGGGGGGAAGAGGGCGGTTTTTTCGGCCCCGGAGCTTCCCGACGCAGTTTTTCCCGCTGCTCTTTTTCACGCACAGCGGCTTCTATCGCTTCGTCCACCGTATGAATTTTTTTCGGGTCACGTTTTTGCGTGGCGAGCAGGATATCCCGCGCCAGCGGCGCGGCGGCCTTGCTCCCCCCCACGCCATGTTCCACCACCACGGAAACCACATAGCGCGGATCTGTAATCGGCCCATAGCCTACAAACAGCGCATGGTGTCTTTGCCGCCACGGCAGATCTTCGTTTTTAACCCCCGCCGCACGCTGCGCCGCTGTAATCGCCCGCACCTGCGCGGTACCGGTTTTGCCGCCCATGGAATATCCGGCTTCGGTAATGCGTGCGCCCAATGCGGTGCCGCGCGGTTCATTTACCACGGCATTCATGCCGCGGATAACAATGGCCAGATGATTGGGGTCAAGGCCAAGAGACGGCCAGTTTTTAAGCTGGCTGCCCTCGTCTTCGATTGTACGCACCAACAATGGTTTGACCGCCCGCCCGCCGTTCACCAGGCGCGCTGTCATGGTGGCCAGCTGCAAGGGCGTCGCCAGCACATGTCCCTGCCCGATGGATGTATTGAGCGTTTCGCCCTGTTGCCATTGTTCGCGGTGACGGCGCAATTTCCAGGCCCGGTCTGGCATCAAGCCGGGGCCTTCGTTGGGAATGTCGAACCCAAGACGCTCGCCAAGCCCCAAACGCCGCGCCATTTTTGCGATCGCATCCACGCCAATGCGTTTGCCGACTTCGTAATAATAACAGTCGCAGGATTGCGCCATAGCCTGCACCGCATCCACATGCCCGTGCCCGCCCTGTTTCCAGCAGTGAAATTTATGATTGCCTAGCATATAAAAACCGGGGCAGAAAACGCGCATGCCGGGGCTGATGCCCGCTTCAAACGCCGCCAGCTGCGTCACCATCTTAAATGTCGATCCGGGCGGGTATTGCCCCGATACGGCTTTGTTCGTCAGAGGATGTGTATCATCCGCCAATAATTCTTCCCAGATATCGGCGGGAATGCCGCGGCTGAATAAATTCGGATCAAATCCGGGGTGGGAGCAAAGCGCATAAACTTCACCATTATGCGCATCCATCACAACGGCAGAGGCGCTGCGGTGACGTGTCAGCATTTCCTGACACTGCATTTGCAAATCCGCATCCAGCGTCAAGGTCAGGCGGTGCCCCTGTTTTGCATCGGTGCGTTTCAATTCGCGGATTTCACGGCCGACCACGTTAACCTCGGCCTGCACCTGCCCCGCCGCGCCGCGCAGAGTTTCGTCAAAACTTTTTTCAACACCGTTTTTACCGATGCGAAAACCGGGCAGGCTCATGACAGGGTCATCGGTCAGCTCCGCCTTGCTCACGCGGCCGACATACCCAATGATATGCGATGTGGCGGGGCCAAAAGGGTAAGATCGAATTTCGCCTTCGTCAATCGACACGCCAGGTAAATCGGGCAGGTTCAATTCAACCTGCGCCATGTCATCCCATGTCAGGTTTTCTTTGACCAGCAGCGGCGTGAACCGGCGGTGCCGCGCCATTTGCACAAGAACTTCCTGTTTATCTTCTTCGGTCACGGGGATCAGCCGCGCCAGCTTATCCAGCGTTTTTTCGACATCGTCCGTTTGTTCAGGCACGATAAAGGCGCGGAAATTTTGTGTATTGATGGCAAGCGGCACGCCAAAGCGGTCCATGATTTCACCGCGCCCCGCAGGCACCAGACGCATGCTGATCCGGTTGCGATCGGACAGCATCTGGAATTTTTCCTGTTCAATCACCTGTAAAAAACCAAGCCGCCCCGCCAGCGCCGCAAAAAGCGCAGCCTGCCCCGCGCCGACCAGCAGCGCGCGGCGGGAGAATTCTTTATAGCGTTCCATATCGCGGTTCATGGCGGCTATCCTAGAGCAGCACAGTTTCAAGCGCCATTATAAACAAAGGCTTTATCGCTGAAAGCCCCCATGACAATGTTTTGTCAGCAGCCTGTGCGGGAAAGCCTATTTGCCCGCCAGTGAAGACCGCGCCGCCACCCAGCGGCCAAAGGCCGACAAAGCCGGCGCCGCAGCGGGGAACAGCGCACAGGAAACAAGGACGCTCATGACCTGCGGGCGGATGGCCATGGCATGCCCGT
>JAVEWI010000142.1:0-5365 GCA_034004625.1 Bdellovibrionales bacterium | reverse complement strand
AAGACGTCACCGTTTTTGACCCCGCGGAAAACGCAGCCGTACCGGAAGGGGTTTACGACTTCGCCATCGAAACCCTCGCCACATCCGAAACGCTGCGTGACCTGATGCGCATGCTGCGCGTGGGGGGCCGCATTGTGATCAAAAGCCGCAAACACGAACCCGTCGGCCTGGTTCTGGCCGAAGCGGTGCGCCGCGAAGTCACACTGAGCGCCGTTAATTACGGCGATTTCCGCGAATCCATCGACCTGATGGCAACGGGCCGCATCGCGGTGGATGATCTTTTGGGCGAAGAATACGGCCTTAACGATTTTGCCGGTGTTTTTGAAAGATCCAAAACCCACGAACAACGCAAAGTTTTCTTCGACCCCCGCAAATAAAATCCCGCGAATAAAATATCGGAGCGCTCCTCATGTGCGGCATCATTGGCATTTATAACAGCCGTCAGGCGATTGATACAAAAACCCTGCAAAGCGCCGCCGATGTTCTGACGCACCGCGGCCCCGATGGCGCTGGTTTTTATATCAGCCCGAACCGTCAAAATGCCCTTGCCCACCGCCGCCTTTCCATCATCGACATTGCCGCAGGGGCGCAGCCGCTGAAAAACGAAACCGGCGATATTTATGCCGTGGTTAATGGCGAATTTTACGGGCACGACGCCCTGCGCCAAAAACTGCAATCGCGCGGCCATGTTTTTGCCACGCGGTCGGACAGCGAAATCCTGATGCATCTTTACGAAGAATACGGCACAGCATGCCTTGACCACCTGCGCGGTGAATTTGCCTTTATTTTGCACGATACGCGCAAAAATATTTTCTTTGCGGCCCGCGACCGTTTCGGAATCAAACCGCTTTGCTATACGCAAACACCGGACGGCACGCTGATGCTGGCGTCCGAAGCCAAGGCTCTTTTCGCGCTCGGCTTTGCCGCACGCTGGGACATGGAGTCTTTTTACACAGCGGCCAGTTTGCAATATACCCTGCCCGGCCGCACGTTGTTTGACGGTGTAAAGCAAATGAAGCCCGGCGAAATGATGATCGCCCGCGCAGGCCATATCGAAACCCGCATTTATTGGGAAATGGATTTCCTGCCCGAATCCCAAACCGAAACGGATGAAACCGCCGCGGCCGAAGCATTGCAAGAAGCTCTACAAGATTCTGTGCGCGAAAGACTCTGCGCGGACGTCCCGCTTTGCTTCCACCTCAGTGGCGGACTTGATTCCAGCGGGCTTCTGGGCCTTGCCACCGCCATGACAGGCCGCGCGCAAGATGCCTTCACCGTGCGTTTTAATCACGCCGGATATGACGAATACGACATTGCCGGCGAAACCGCCGCCGCGCAAAACGCACGCCTGCATGTTGTGGATGTCAGTCAGGAAGATCTGGTCACCCACCTGCCCGATGCGGTTTACCATGGCGAAGGCCTTGCCATTAACGGGCATCTGGCCGGAAAATATTTGCTGAACCGCGCCATTCGCAAAGCCGGATTTAAAGTCGCCCTGTCCGGCGAGGGCTCGGACGAAGTTTTCGCCGGATACCCGCATTTGCGTCAAGACCTCTGGGCCACAGATGCCGTCAATGACGCGCAGATGCAGGAACGCGAAGCCTTGTTGATGGCTGGTAACGGCGCATCCGCCGGCGTGCAATTAGCACAGGGCGCGGGGCTTTCTACCGCTGGCGTCAAAACTGCCATGGGATATGTGCCTGCATTTTTGGCGGCCAAGGCCACGCTTGGCCACCGTATCCACGCGCTGCTCTCGCCTGCGTTTAAATCCGGATTTGCGGGGTTTGATCCTTACGCTGCATTGATGCGTGAAAGCGGCGCAGCGCAGATCAATGCTGCCTGCCACAACGTCAACCGGTCTGCCTTTGTCTGGAGCAAGACAGCGCTTGCCAATTACATCCTGCGCACATTGGGCGATGGTATGGATATGGCGCATAGTGTCGAAGGCCGTTTGCCGTTCCTCGATCATCACCTATTTGCCCTTGCCCGCCGTTTGCCGATGGGCATGAAAATCAAAAACGGACAGGAAAAATATATCCTGCGCCGCGCATTGAAACCCTATATCACGCAAACGGTTTACAGCCGCCAGAAACACCCGTTTATGGCGCCGCCCGTCAGCCTGTTTTCGAACCCCGCGCTGCGCGGCATGGTGGCGGATCACTTCGCATCGCAAAGTTTTGCCGCGCTGCCGTTTTTCGATACCAAAGCCGCGCGCCGACTGCCCGATGATTTTAGCGCCATGACAGCCGAAGAACGCCGCGCGCAAGAACCCGCATTGATGACCCTGCTGACCGCCCATGTCATGGGACAAAAATTCGGCCTGACCGCGTGAAGGAAACAGCGATGAAATACGATTTCATACAAAAATTCATTCAAACCGCCGCCGTCCACGCGCAATCCCCCGCGGTGGAAGACACGCAGGGCATTACAACATACGACCTGCTGCTGCGCCGCGCCGCCGCGATTGGCGAAGATTTGAAATCGCGCCATTTGCCGCCCGAAACCGTGGTGGGTCTTTGCTTTGAAAAGTCGGCGGATTATATCGCGGCGCTGATCGGCACATGGTACGCGGGGCTGGCCTTTGCGCCGCTGCCGCCATCGCTGCCCGCAGCGCGGCGTGATTTTATTGTGCGCGATGCGGATATCCGCGTTTTTCTGGATACGCAAAACATGCCGGGGCCGCTGGCACCCGATATGCCGCTGGCACCCGTGCAGATTGCCGCCGGAACGCTTGCCTATATCATGCATACATCCGGATCGACCGGCACGCCCAAGGGCGTCATGGTCGAACACCGCGGTATTTGCAACGTGCTGGACGCACAGATCAAGGCCTTCGCCATCGGCCCGCAAAAACGGAGCCTGTTTTATCTGTCGATCAGCTTTGACGCATCGCTGTCGGACATTGGCACGGCGCTTTTGTCCGGTACGGCTTTGGTCATTGCGCCCGAAGATACGCTGCGCGATGGCGCAAAATTGACGCAGTTTTTGCGCAGCCAGCGCATTACGCATTGCGACATGCCGCCGTCTTTGCTGCGTACATTATCCCCCGCCGATATGCCCCCAAGCCTTGAAACCATCATCATCGGCGGTGAAGCCTGCCCGCCCGACGCCGTGCGCGCATGGGCAAAAAATATGCGTGTCATCAACGTATATGGCCCGACCGAAACCACAATTTGCACCAGCCTGTGCACTTGCGATGCCGAAACATGGCAGCGCCCCTTGATCGGCACGGCTTTTGATGGCGTGACATACCGCGTCATCGAAGACGAGCTTTATATTGGCGGGCGCCAGACCGCGCGCGGGTATTTGAACCTGCCCGAATTGAACGCGCGAAAATTCGTGATGATAGAAGGCGAAAAATTCTACCGCAGTGGCGACCGCGTACGCCAAACAGCAGATGGCCATATCGAATTTCTGGGCCGAATTGACCGCCAATTCAAATTGCGCGGTCAATTGGTGGAACCGGACGAAATAGAAACCCAGCTGGAATGCTGCGCCGGTATCCGCAAGGCAGCCGTTATCAAAACGGCAGAACCCGCCCGCCTGATCGCCTATGTCACCGCGGAAAACGCCATTAATATAGATAAAATCATGGCCAGACTGGCCGCACATTTACCCGCATGGATGTTACCGGCGCAGGTTATTCGCCTGCAAAACCTGCCGCAAACCGTGACGGGGAAAACGGATTATGCCGCGCTGGCCGCGATACCTATTGACGCCCGCGCGCAAAATGCCGCGCCGCGCAGCATGGCGGAAAAAGCATTGTGGCAATTGTGGCGCAATGTGATTGGTCATGACCGTTTTGGCATTGACCATAGTTTTTATACGGCGGGCGGCGATTCCCTTGGCATTATCCGCCTGACGCTGGATGCGGCGCGCGCGCGCATTGACGCCCGCCCCGCCGAAACGGCGCAGGGTAAAACCATCCGTGACATCGCCGCGCTGAACGCTGCCGATCATGCCTTTGCCCAAAGCGCGGATGATATCCGTGCCAGCGTTGCTTTTGATGCCGCGCAAATGGACGTCCTGCGCCGCGCCGCCGCACGTCCGGTGGTGGATGAAAACGCTGCTGCGCCCGTTTTGCTGACCGGCGCCACGGGATGCCTGGGCAGCCGCGTGCTGCATGGGTTGTTGATGGCGGGTAAAACCGTTTATTGCATTGTGCGCGCCGAAAACGACATTGCCGCACGTAAACGTGTGCTGCAAACTTTGGCAAAATACACATTGCATATGACCGCCGAAACATCTGCCCATCTGCATGTTGTGGCGGGGGATGTATCCGACCCGCGCCTCGGGCTTTCAGACACCACTTATGATTTGTTAAGCTCGCAAATCTCTGCCATTTACCACTGCGCCGCCACGGTGAATATGCTGGCCGATAGCGCGGCATTGGCACCGGCCAATTTTGATGCCGTGCGTTATATCCTCGACTTCGCGCTGGCGGGCCGGCGCAAGGATATTCACGCGGCATCCACCCTGTCCGTATTTGTCAGCACGGATCAAAACACAGGCACGCTGTATGAAACCGACAGGCTGCACAATGTGCAGCAGGTTTATGGCGGATACGCCCAAACCAAATTCGCCGCCGAATGCATGACGTTGAATGTGCCGGAAGAATCCTGCCGTATCTGGCATTACCGTTTTGGCTTGCTGACCGGCGACACGCAAAGCGGCGCGGCGCCTGATCGCGATTTCCTTGCCATGTTCGGGCGCGGCATTGCGGCGCTGGGCGTAATGCCAGATGGTTTTGACGATCAATTGCACGTAGACATCACCCCCGTTGATTATGCCGCCCGCGCCATGGTGCATCTGGCATCCGCCGCGCCCGCGGGCATATACCACATTGCGGGCAAAACGCCGCTGTCACTGGGACGGTTTGCGGATGCGATTGCACGTGCGGGATATCCGCTGGCGCGCATTGATGCGGAGGCATGGCAGGACATGCTGCAAAACCGCCCGATGGATACGCAGGAAAGCGCAGCCGCACTGGGCCTGTGCCGTGTTTTACCCGCGGCAGATTACGCCCGCCACCGCATCATGGATTTGTTTCAAGCAAGCGGCGCCCTTTTCGACACGCGGCAAGCAGACAGATACCTGATCCCCGCGGGGATTGAATGTCCGGATGCGGATGATGCGTTGATCGACCTTTATATGCGCAGCGTTTTTGACGGGTATCAAAAGCCGCTGAAAATTTGCCTGTTCGGCCCGGAATCCACCGGCAAATCCACCATGGCCAAAAAACTGGCGGATTATTACGGCACAAACTTTTGCGCGGAATATGCCAAGGAGCATATAGAAAAAAACAAAGGCGGCATTCACGCGCAAGACATCCCCGCGATTGCAGCAAAGCAGCGCCGCATCGAAG
>JAVEWI010000141.1:0-5370 GCA_034004625.1 Bdellovibrionales bacterium | reverse complement strand
GGCGTTTTGTACCTGACCACGCCGCAGGGGCACCACTGGACGTATAAACAAGACATTTCGCACCTGCGCATTGTACAACCGCCTGAACATATCACGTATTTTTCTAACAAAGGCATCGCGCTGCTTTTGGAAAAACACGGCATTAAAGTCGAGAAATTCCAATTCTCGCTGAAACCCGGTATCCGCCTGATTGCCCGCAAAGTAAAATAAGCCAGAAATACGGAGCCGCGTCATGACAACACCGCGTAAAAACCCACGTTCGGCTTTTAACGCCACCATGACGCGCGCTTTGTTTCAAGCTTTGGACGATACGGATTTCGAACATCTGGAAGCAATCATCGAAGCCGGCGCCGATCTGGAAGCACGCAACGCAGACGGATTGACGCCGCTCTTGGTGGCGGCAGAAAACCGGTCGGACGACGCGGTCGCCGTCTTGATCAAAATGGGCGCCAATATCAATGCCGCGGCCACGACCAGCAAAATGACCGCGCTGCACTACGCCGCCAAAAATTCGGATACGGACACGCTTAAAACCCTGCTGCGCGCCAAACCGGATATCAACAGCAAGGACAGCAAAGGCCAAACCCCGCTGCACTATGCCGCGATAGAGGCCGATGACGACCATGTGAATATGCTGGTGGCAGCAGGCGCAAATGTGCTGGCAAAAGACAACATGAACCGCACCGCAGGCAAACATGCGGAGCGTAAAGCGCAGGACGACAGCCATTATCTGGCCGAACGTTACCGCAAAATCGCCACGACCTTGCTGCTCAAAGAAATTGCCGCGCAAAAAGAACTAGACCGCACCGCCGCGGCCGAAGCCGAGCGCAAGACCGTGCAGAACGAGCTGGAACAGATCAACAAAAATTTCGATACAAAAACCTTCAAGCTCAAACCGCCGCCCAAGAAATAACCTGCATCATGACACGTTCTTTCAACCCTGCGGCAACGCAGGAATTGGTACAGGCCTATCACAGCGCCAATATTGATGTCGTCGCCGATCTGGTTGCACGCGGCGCCAATATTGATGCGCGGCTGGAAACCGGAAAAACGTTATTACAAGCCGCCGTCGCCAGCCGGATGGAAGCCATGGCCTTCACTTTGCTGGCCAATGGGGCGGATATGAATTTGCTGTCCGAAGACGACGGATATGCCCCGTTGCACTACGCCATTCAGTCAAATTATACAGCTATGATTGACACCCTGCTGACGCGCGGCGCGGATCCCGATATACGCGGGCGCAGCGGCATCACCCCCCTGCATATCGCGGCGGAAGAAACCAATCTGCGCAATATCAAGGCATTGTTAAAACACGGCGCGGATGTCGCTGCCGAAGACGTCCATGGCCGCACCCCGCGCCGTGTGGCAGAAATCCGCGCAAGGGAATCTTTTTCATTCGCCGCGCAGGAATACGGGCGCACCGCGGATTACCTGAAACCATTGGAAGATGCCCGCCGCGCCGAACTGGACGCTATCAAAGCCAAGCAAGATATGCGAAAACAGGCACAGAGCGAACGGGACTCCCTGCACAAATCCCACAATCCGGCGCAATTCCGGCTGAAACCTCCCCGCAAATAACGCGGCGAAAAGAAGAAAAATAAAATGTCTCTCGATTTTGATGTGGTTGTAATCGGCGCCGGCGCCGCGGGCATGATGTGCGCAGCCGAAACCGCCAAACGCGGGCGCCGCACCGTGGTGATTGACCATGCCAAAACGCCGGGCGAAAAAATACGCATTTCTGGCGGCGGGCGTTGCAATTTCACCAACCTGCATACATCTCCCGCGCAATTTGTGTCGGACAATCCGCATTTTTGCAAATCCGCGCTCAGCCGTTATACGCAGCATGATTTTATTAAACTGGTACAAAAACACGGTATCGATTTCCACGAAAAAACGCTCGGGCAATTGTTTTGCGACCAATCGGCGCAGCAAATTATCGACATGCTGCTGGATGAAATGGAAAACGCGGGCGCGGCCCTGTGGATGCAAACCGCCGTGCGCGGCATTTCCCATGATGGCGAAAAATTCACGCTGGATGCCACCTGCGGCATCATTACCTGCGCGTCTGTTGTGATTGCATCGGGCGGTTTATCCATTCCCAAAATCGGCGCGACGGGGTTTGGATACGATATCGCGCAGCAATTCGGACATGACATTGTCCCCACCCGCGCGGCATTGGTGCCGCTGGTTTTTGCGCCGGAAATTCTGGCCGTCACAAAATCCCTGTCCGGCATTTCGGTCGACCCCAGCGAAATCGGCCATGGCAAAACCCGTTTCCGCGAAGGCATGCTGTTTACCCACCGCGGTATCAGCGGGCCGTCCATTTTGCAAATTTCATCTTATTGGCAACCGGGCGACAGCATCACCGTCAACCTGCTGCCCGATCATGCGCAATTGCTGGACATATTCAAAACGCGGCGCAAAGAACAACCGCGGCAAATGTTGCACAATCTGCTGGCCGGTTTTGTGCCCAAACGCGTGGCCGAATGGGTGGCGCAGGATTTGGGATTTGACGCCCCCATTGCAGATTTGTCCGATAAAAAACTCGCCCTTGTGGCCGAGCGATTGCAGCAATGGCAAGTCACCCCCACAGGCAGCGAAGGTTACCGCACCGCCGAAGTCACACGCGGCGGCGTCAATACCCAAGGCATCTCATCCAAAACCATGGAAAGCACGAAACAAAGCGGGCTTTATTTTATTGGCGAAGTTGTGGACGTGACGGGATGGCTGGGCGGATATAATTTTCAATGGGCGTGGTCTTCCGGCTGGGTTGCCGGACAATATGCCTGATAAATGCACGCCTGATAGCGGATATAAAAAAAAACGCGGCACAATAAATGCCCGCGTTTTTTATATTTTTTAAAGCCGGATATTACCCGTTCTTCGGGGCGCGTTTTTGCGCGGGCTTTACTTTTTCGGCATAGCTGGCAGCGGGAAGTTCATTCAGGCTGCTGCCGAATTCATCGTCGCAGGCCACAACCACCACACCTTTTTGCGGGATGATTTTGACCACTTTGGCGCTGGCCGTCATGCCTTCGGCATGGATTTTTTCTTCGATCTGGCGGGCCAGTTCGGGCGCGGCGCGTTCGGGGCAACCGGCGGTAAATGCATTTTCCGTGACAACCTGCCAACGGGCGGCGGTTTTGTTAAAATCTTTTTTCATCTGTTTTCTCCTGATGCGAAGAAACCTGTGTAGGCCTGTGACGTCAGGCTGTCAATACATGGGTGCGGCGCAGCAAAACGCTTGTCACGCAAAATCAATGCGTCATCGTCTTGGAAAAAACATTCACCACAACAACACCCGCCACAATCAACCCAAGCCCCAGAATGGCCGGCATATCCAGCTTTTGCTTGAACACAAAAAACCCGATCAGGGAGATCAGCACAATGCCAAGCCCGCTCCAGATCGCATAGGCAAGCCCCACCGGCATATCGCGCAGAACCTTGGACAAAAAGAAAAACGCCGCCAGATAGCTGCCCGCCATCAAGGAGACAAACCATGGCTTGGTAAATTGCTGCGATGCCTGCAGCGCGCTGGTGCCGATGACTTCAAGCACGATCGCCGCGCCCAGATAGGCATAGGAATGAAACGGCAACATGTCAAAAACTCCCGTGAAAGTAAAACCGGCGCAAAGGAAATCCCCGCGCCGGTTTTGTATCCTGAGAAAGGTTTAAATTAAACCTTGAACGACTTGCCGCAACCGCAATGGCCGGTGGCATTCGGGTTGTTGAAAATGAAACCCGCTTCGAATTTGTTTTCGAAATAATCCATTTCCATGCCCGCGATATACAGCTGTGCCTGCGGATCGATAAAAAGCTTTACGCCTTTATCTTCCACCAGCAAATCCATCGGGCTGGCTTCTTTGGCGTATTCAAGGCTGTAGCTGAGGCCGGAACAGCCCGCAGCCGTCACGCCCACGCGCAGGCCTTCGAATTCTTCACCCGCAGGCGCACCGGCCATCAGGCTTTTGATATGCGCCGCAGCGCTGTCAGTCAGGGTCATCAGTTGGGACATTGTTTTTCTCCTTGAGGGGCTTCTTGTACTATTTTAAATCAGAACATGTTCAGTTGCAATTTGGCCGTTTCTGCCATTTTGGACGGGTCCCATGGCGGATCCCAGATAATTTCAACAATCACATCGCCCACATCCGATACGGTGCGGATTGCGTTTTCGATCATGCCGGGCATTTCGCCGGCCACCGGGCACGCGGGTGATGTCAGTGTCATTTCGACAAAAACCTTGTTGGTTTCGTTGTCGATATCGACTTTGTAAATCAACCCCAGTTCGTAAATATTCACCGGAATTTCGGGGTCATATACTTCGCGCAGCGCGGCCTGCACCAGCGGCCAGAGCGGATGGTCGCGCGAGGCTTCTATATCGGGGGGCTGGAGCATTCTCTCCATCTCCGCGTCATCATCCACAGCATTGCGGATCATTTCTTCGTCTGCTACCTGACGCATTATTCAAACAACCTTTTTGCCTTGAGGATCGCCTCTGCCAGACGGTCCACATCTTCCATCGTGTTATAAAAAGAAAAAGACGCGCGCGCGGTCGCGGTCACGCCCAATGCCTTCATCAGCGGCTGCGCGCAATGGTGCCCTGCCCGCACGCAAATGCCCATCTGGTCAAAAACCGTCGCCAGATCGTGCGGATGCACGCCGGAAAGCTCAAACGCCAGAATACTGGCGCGGACGGGCGCATTCGAAAAAATACGGATGCCGTCAATGGCGCGTAATTTCGTCTCTGCCGCCGCGAGCAATTTTGCCTCATGCGCCAGGGCGCCTGCTTTGTCGATGCCGTTCAACCAGTCAATCGCCGCGCCAAGGCCGATGGCCTCGACAATCGCAGGCGTGCCGGCTTCGAACCGGTATGGCGGTTCTTTGTACGTCACATTGTCAAAACTGACGTCTTCGATCATTTCGCCGCCGCCCTGATACGGGGGCATGGCGGCCAGCAATTCGGCCTTGCCATACAAAACGCCGATACCGGATGGGCCATATAATTTATGCCCCGTAAAGACGTAAAAATCCGCATCCAGCGCCTGCACGTCTACATCCAGATGCACCACGGCCTGCGACCCGTCGACCAGAACCTTGGCGCCCACGGCATGGGCCTTGGCAATCATATAGGCGACAGGGTTGACGGTACCGAGCGCGTTCGACATATGGGTGACGGAAACCAGTTTGGTTTGGGGCGAGAGCAATTTTTCAAACGCCGCCATGTCGAGCGCGCCGTCAGGCTTGACGGGTACGACCTTAATAACAATCCCCTTGCGCTGGCGCAGCATGTGCCACGGCACAATATTGGCGTGATGTTCAAGCTCGGTCAGGATGATTTCATCCCCCGCATTCAAAAACGCCTGCCCCCAT
>JAVEWI010000140.1:0-5377 GCA_034004625.1 Bdellovibrionales bacterium | reverse complement strand
TGATATTTATTTTGTGTTTTTCTATTGTGCCCTTGTCCTGGGTACTGGAGCTTTTATACGCGCCGCCCTTGTGGGTGCAGGTTGTTTTGTGGACGGTTGTCAGCGCGATTGCGGTGGCGGTTATGTTGCCCGCGACCAAGGCCTATATCATCATGCTGGAATGGCGGCATGTGAAAAAAGCCGAAACACCCGCAGCAGATGATACCCCCAAGGCGGAATAGGACAGGGGCGCTTTTTGTGCGCCGGGAGCCGACAAGCCGGAATTATTTTTAATAAAGTGGTGCACTGCAAAATTATTTTGCCGGTTCTGCTGCATATCCGCGTCTGCACAACGTTTTCTTACCCTTTGAATAAAAAACAAAGCCCTCCGTTCTCCGGAAATACTGCAATGCAGCATGACGGGTAGGGGCTTGATATTTCTTGTTGCGCAGCAAATATAGTTTGTTAGCCTTTTTCTGCGATTGATAATCAACCGCAGAAATTAAAAACATTTTTCCTTTTAAATATTGTTTTGTGCAAAGGCTTCGTGATGAAAAAAATTCTTCCGGTCATGATATCCGCATTGGCATTGAATGCGGCAATTGCCGCAGCCCCGGCCATGGCGGCGGATCAGGCAACGCTTGATAAACTCACCGCCTTGATAGAAAAACAGCAGGCTGTTCTGGATGCGCAGTCGCGTGAATTGTCTTCGCTGCGTGAACAGGTGCAGGCTTTGCAAGGCCAGCAAAAAGAAACCGCAGCCGAAGTCGTTGAGCAGCGCAAAGCCATCACCGCCGCCCCGGTAAAACCTGCACTGGCAAAACCCGCCGCAGCAGGCACAGCCACGGCCAGTGCCGCCAGCATCGAAAAGAAATATGTGGAGCAGGGGGACTTCCCGGGCTCCATCAAAGTACCCGGCACGGATGTATCATTTAAATTCGGTGGGCAGATCAAAGTTGATGCCATGTATACGCCCGACCAGACCGCAGGCCTGTCCGAAGATTTGTTCCAGACCCGCACCATCGGCACGGGCAACCAGAATACCGGTGGCCGCAGCCGCGTGCATGCGCGCGAAACGCGTTTGAATGTGGATGTGCGCAGCCCGACGGATTGGGGCGATTTGCGTGCCTTTGCCGAATTTGACTTGTTTGGTGGTTCTTCATCGGCCAAGCCGCAAAGTCAGGTGAACGGTTATGAAGTCCGTCTGCGCCATGCATGGGTGCAGGTGGGCGGTTTGATGGTGGGGCAGAATTGGTCCACCTTTAACGACGTCGGCGCCTTTGCGGAAACGCTGGATTTTGCGCAGGTAAACGGAGAATCCTTTATCCGCCAGCCACAAATCCGCTGGACGCAAAAATTTGACGGCGGATGGTCTTTGGCTGTGGCTGCGGAAAATCCGGAAGGCGATATTTCTTCTGACATCGGTCCCGCCTTGACAACGCAAAGCGATAACGTGCCCGATATGATTGCCGCCTTGAAATGGGAACAGGATTGGGGGCATCTGCAAACTGGCGCTCTGTACCGCCGTCTGGGCGTTGATAACGGCGCGGTGGATAAAAGCCTGAGCGGTTATGGCGTGAACCTGAGCGGCCGCATCAAAACCAATGTGTTTAGCGATAAAGACAGCCTGAAATTCCAGGTGAATTATGGCGATGGTATCGGCCGCTACATTAACGACCTGCAGGTTGTGAACGGCCAGGGCTTTGACGCGGCGCTCAACAACGCAACGGGGGAAGTTGACACCATCAAAGCCTATGGCGGTTATGTCAGTTATCAGGCGGTGTTCAGCCCGAAATGGCGCAGTAACCTGACGGGCGGCTATGTCTATGTAGATCAGCCGAATTTCATGCCGGGCAATATGATGGAAAGCACGAAATATCTTTCCTACAACGTGATCTGGACGCCGATCCCGAAACTGGATCTGGGGCTTGAATTCCTGTATGGCCAGCGTGAAAACGTGAACGGCGATGACGGGGATGCCAAGCGCGTGCAGGCCGCGGCCAAATATACTTTCTAACCAGACGATGGAAAAAGGCGGCGTGATGCCGCCTTTTTCTTGCAAACAACGCCTAACCTTAAAAAAGGAATACACACATGACGGCACAAACAGCAAACGGGCAGGAAGAACAGCTTCCCCCCGGCAAAGTGCGGAAGACGGTCTTTGCGGCCTCTCTTGGCACTGTATTCGAATGGTATGATTTTTATCTTTATGGTTCGCTGGCCGCGATTATCAGCAAACAGTTTTTTTCCGGCGTGAATGAAACGGCGGCGTTTATTTTCGCGCTCATGGCTTTTGCGGCAGGTTTTGCGGTGCGTCCGTTTGGCGCGCTGGTTTTTGGCCGCCTTGGCGACCTTGTGGGCCGTAAATACACGTTTATGGTGACGATTGTTTTGATGGGTCTGTCCACTTTCGTGGTCGGTCTTTTGCCCAGCTATGCCAGCATTGGTATCGCCGCGCCGATTATTCTGGTCATTCTGCGTTTGCTGCAAGGCCTTGCTTTGGGCGGTGAATACGGCGGGGCTGCAACCTATGTTGCGGAACACGCGCACAAAGGCAACCGCGGTTACCTGACCAGCTGGATCCAGACCACGGCGACGCTGGGGTTGTTCATGTCCTTGCTGGTTATTCTGGGCGTGCGCACCTATTTCGGTGAAGAAGCTTTCAACGATTGGGCATGGCGCGTGCCGTTCCTGCTGTCGATCGTTCTTTTGGGCATTTCGGTTTACATCCGCCTGAAGCTGAGCGAGAGCCCGACCTTTAAAAAGATGAAGGAAGAAGGCAAAGGATCCAAAGCGCCGCTGAAGGAATCCTTCGGTGAATGGCGCAACCTGAAAATCGTTTTGCTGGCGCTGTTCGGTTTGACGGCGGGGCAGGCGGTTGTCTGGTACACGGGGCAATTCTATGCCTTGTTCTTCCTGACGCAAACGCTCAAGGTTGACGGGGCGACGGCGAATATCCTGATTGCCGTTTCGCTTGCCATTGCGACGCCTTTCTTTGTGATTTTTGGCTGGCTGAGCGATAAAATCGGCCGCAAGAAAATCATCATGGCGGGCTGTTTGATTGCGGCATTGACGTATTTCCCGATTTTCAAGGGCATTACGCATTACGCCAATCCGGCATTGGAAGCCGCGCAGAAAAGCGCACCGGTTACGGTTGTAGCCGATCCGTCTGCCTGCACGTTCCAGTTCAACCCGGTAGGTACGTCGCAGTTCTTGCAATCTTGTGATATTGCCAAGAGCTTCCTTGCCAAAAACTCGGTGAACTATGATAACGAAGCCGCGCCTGCGGGCACGGTTGCGCAAGTCAAAATAGGCGACAAAGTGATTGCAAGTTTTGAAGGTGATGGATTGTCCAAAGACGATCTGGCCGCCAAAACCGATGCATTCAACGCGGCGCTGAAAACGGCTGTCACCGAAGCGGGCTATCCCGCCAAGGCGGACAAGGATGCCATTAACTATCCGATGGTGACCTTGCTGCTGACCATTCTGGTGGTTTACGTCACCATGGTTTATGGCCCGATTGCCGCGATGCTGGTGGAATTGTTCCCGACGCGTATCCGCTATTCTTCCATGTCCTTGCCGTATCACATCGGTAATGGCTGGTTTGGCGGGTTCCTGCCGACGGTGGCTTTTGCCATGGTGGCGGCGCAGGGTAATATCTACTACGGTTTGTGGTATCCGATTGCGGTGGCTTTGATGACGTTTGTCATCGGTTGCCTGTTCTTGCCGGAAACCAAAGACCGCAAGCTGGACGAACTTTGATCTTGCCTGCTTGAACGCTTAAACGGCGGGGGGCTTCGGCCCCCCGTTTTTATTTTGCGGCGGGGCTGTTTTTTTCAAAAAATCCGCCAATACGTTTTCGTACAGCGCCATTTTATCTGCCGCGTTTTCTGTATTGGTGCAATGCCCGCGGTGCGCGTCATGGCCGCAATGCTTTATCATGAAATAATCCTGCACAATGCTGGCCTGCTGTTCCATGTTATAGGCCAGCAGGTCTTTGCCTTGTTCCAGTTTATAATCATAGGCCGCGTTGTAATTGAATTTGAATGTGATGCTCAGCTTCACGGCTTCGCGCACCGGATTCAGAATATTGTTTTGCTGTTGCCAGACATGGGTCATTTCGTGGATGAAATGGCTTTTCCATCCGTCATGTTCGCGGCTGTAATCATCTTTGTAACAACCATACATATACAAATGCCCGTTGGGCGCCATGGCGGTGCCTTGCGGTTGGAACGGCATGTATTTTTTATCCGTAATCGTCACGCGGGCGTAATCGATGGTATCGCCAAAAACGCTGCGGGCAAGGGCGGCTTCGCCAGTCGTCAGCGGGCGCGGGGTTACGCGGGCCATGCGGGGCTCCTGTCATGTTTCGTAAATAGGCTGTGATTGAAAAGCTAACGTCTTTTCGCTAGTCTGTCCATACGGCGGGACAGGACAATGAAATTCCATAAAAATATAAAAATCTTTCTATCGATGGGCGTGATGCTCTCGATCCTTCTGGCGCTGGGCACGTGGCAGGTAAAACGTCTGGCATGGAAAGAAGACCTGATTGCCCGTATGGATGCGCAGATGCAGGCGGCGCCAGGCGATTTGCCCGATTTTATCGAAACGCCCAAGGATTTTGAATATCGCCGCGTGCGTATCGCAGGGCATTTTGATGCCGGTCATGTTTTTTGGGTCGGCCCGCGCACCGAAAACGGCAGGGCGGGGGCGCATATGATTGTGCCGCTGCGCCCCACGCATGGCGGTGCGGTGGTTTTCGTCAACCGCGGTTTTGTGCCGGATGATTTGCCAGACGGCGGGCAGAAAAAAACGCCCGTGCCGGCGGGGCTGCAAAATCTGGAAGGCATCGCGCAGCTGCCTTATCAATTCTCCTTCACTCCCGATAATAATCCGGAAAAAAACAGATGGTATTGGTCGGATATTCCGGCATTTGCCGCCGCCGCGGGGTATGAGAAATTTTCACCTGTATTGGTCACGTTGCCTGCCGTTTCCGGCAAGGATATTTACCCTTCCGGCTTTGCCGTGACGGCGAATATCCGCAATAATCATTTGCAATATGCGTTGTTCTGGTTCGGCATGGCGGTTATTCTGATCATCGTCTTTGTGCTCAGCCAGCGTACAAAACCCGCCCGTCCCGCCAAACCGGAGTAAGCCATGCAGACATACAAGCATCTTGAAGAACGTTTCGGTCAAATCACAGCGCTGAAGCAAATCGACTCTTTGCTGGATTGGGACAGGTCTGTATTGATGCCCGAAGCCGGCGTCAACCAGCGCGCGCGGCAGGTAGAAGTCCTCAATTTGAAAATCCATGAAATGCAAACAGACCCGCAGGTGGGCGACTGGCTTGCAAGCGTGGATACAAAAACGCTCAGCCCGTGGCAGGCCGCAAACCTGC
>JAVEWI010000139.1:0-5389 GCA_034004625.1 Bdellovibrionales bacterium | reverse complement strand
GATGAACGAAGAAACCAGCGAAATCGAAGGCGTGGAAAAAGCCGCCGCGCCGTTCAAGGAATTCATGCTGAAACACACGCGTGAAAAAGACCTCGCCCTTTTCATGAACCTCAGCAAAACCGAAGAAGTCGAAGACCCCATGGCCGTGCCCATGCAGGTGGTTATTCCGTCTTTTATGATTTCGGAATTGCGCCGCGCGTTTGAAATCGGGTTTTTGATCTTTTTGCCCTTTTTGGTCATCGACATGGTGACGGCGTCTATTTTGATGTCCATGGGTATGATGATGCTGCCGCCGGTTATGATTGCCCTGCCGTTCAAGATTATTTTCTTTGTTCTGGTGGATGGCTGGTACCTGATTGCGGGATCGCTGGTCAAAAGCTACGGCGGATAGCCGATGGCACCGCTGTCTTCGCCGCCGCCAGTGCAGCCCGCAACGCGTCTGGATGTGTCAGAGCTTGAAATGCTCGAAACCCGCCGTATTCTGGCGCTGGCATCTTATCGCCGCCGCATGATGTTGTCGGTGCCGGCTTTGGTGTTGGTTGCTTTTGTTTGTGCGTATTTTTTTACGAACCCCGGGGAAGCTTTCTGGCGCAGCCCCCATTTCTATATATTGACGATATTCGCAGTCGGCGGGCTTTATCATTGGGTTTCCGATGTGCGCAAGGAATATGCGGCGGATTTCAAAGACATTGTTTTGCCGCATGTCGCGGCGGCATTTGGATTGCGGTATAAAATGATCGGCGGCGTGCCGCTATCCAAGGTCATGGATGCCGCCATCATCCCCCCGCATACGCGCATCCGTACCGAAGATTTATTTTTCGGCAATTATAAAGGCGCGGAAATTTATGTGTCCGAGCTCGACCTCTGGGACAAACGACAAGGGTTGAGCAAGGAAGAACAGGAGCGTGAGGTTTTCTCTGGCCTTGCTATGGTGATTGCGCTGCCGCGCGTGGCTTTTGAACACCAGACGGTGGTTTTGTCGCAGCGCATGGTATTGTCTTCGTGGCTGCAAGGGCAATTGCGCGGTTTGGAACACGTCGATCTGGTCGATCCGTATTTCGAGAAAAAATACCGCGCCTATGGCAAAAATCAGGTGGAAACCCGTTTCCTGCTCCACCCCGCAATGGTGGAGCGTATCGAGCGCCTGAACCATGCGATGGTATCCGGCAATATATCGGTGGCGTTTTTAAACGGCGCTGTTCTGGTTTTGATACAGATACGACAAAACCTGTTTGAACCGCCAAGCCTGTCTATCCCCGCGACAGATGTGGACAGCATCCGCATGCTGGAACATGAATTGCAACAAGCGCTCGGCCTTGTCGATGCTTTTGAATTTTACAGGCCGCAGGGGTAATGTTGCCGTTACGCCGCAGTTTTAAGCGGCCAGTATTTTTTCAGCAAAAGATGCATAGGCAAAATAACGCAGCCGAATAAAACAAAAGGCTGCAAAGCCGAATAAACCGGCTGCGGAATAATGTCGCCCAGATTGCCGGGCGGGTAAATCATATTGGGGTTGTCTTCCTTGATGCCCCACATATGCGTGGCCGCCAAAACAACCATGGCCAAAATGGTCTGCGGGATCAGGGCGGCTTTGTCATACCCCTTGCGCAGCAGCATATAAATGACCGACCCGATCATCAAAAAATGAAACCATGACAGCGCGCGTAGCCACAGGGGCAGGGCAGCGTCAAACATATAATCACCCACGCCCATCCACGTTTGTCCGTAATCGCCAAAAAATCCGGAAAAATAACTGAACATCCATATGAATTCCAGCGGCAGGACGCCAATCGCCATCATGCTGGTAAAGCGCGCGTCATCGCGCCACAGGGCATAGGCCATGCCGAAAAAGGCAATGTCCGAAAACCACAAAAAATTCGCGGGGCCGTATTTAACCCAATAAACCGCAATGACCACCACAACACAAGCGGTATAAAAAATATTGAACCACAAAGGTGATCGGGGTAGGGCGATGGACGCCATGGCGCAAGCGCTCCGTTTTTTATGCTGTTTTATTCGGCGGATTTTTCGCGGGTCAGGTTGCCGACAATAATACGCTGCACGGGTTTTAAAATACGCCCCGCGGCCAAAACGCCTTTACGCAGCAATTTTGCCCCCGCGCTGTCATCGGTATAGAGCTGTACGATGGAATTGATGCCCTGATACATCGGGCGCGTTTCGCGGCGGTGGGTGCGGGCGAAATCTTCCAATACAGACATCTTGCCAATATCAATACCGGACAACATCGCGCGGCGCAGGTTTTTGGATAATGTTTCCGCGCCGTAAAGCCCGAAATTAAAACCATGCGCGCTGACCGGATGCATGCCGACCGCGGCATCGCCCAGCAGGGCGAAACGTTCTTTGGCAAATTCTTCTGCATAAACGCCGATCAGCGGATAGCTGTTCATTTTACCCGTCACGCGCACCTGGCCGATGCGGCCGTCTGTCCATTCGTATATTTTCTCTGCGAGTTCTTCGGGCGCGAGGGCGAGGATTTTCTTGCCGTCTTCCGGCGGCAACGTCAAAACGGCCGATGCCGCCTTGTCCCCCAGCGGGATCAGGGCAAGGGTCAGGTTGTCGAGGAAACATTCGCTGGCCACATCGTCATGCGGTTTGCTATGCGCGATTTTGACCACGATGCACAGGCGTTTGAAATCCAGTTTATGCGTTTCAACATCCGCCATGTCGCGCAGGGTGGAAAAACGGTTATCCGCCGCCACAATCAAGGGCGCGGAAAGTTTTTTACCGCTTTCCAGCGTCACCGTGCCGCATTGCGCGTTCAGGTCGAGTGCGGTGACGGCTTCGCCTGTCATCAAAATAATATTGTCCTGCGTGGCGACGGTTTCATACGCGGCCTTGCGGATATGGTGGTTGGCGATGACGAAACCGATGTTGTCCTTGCCGCTGCCATCGGGCAGGAATTCCAGCGGTTTTTCGGTGCCCTGGTTTATCACACGTGCCGCGCGCAAAATATGCAGCGCATCTGCGGGGATATGCTCCAGCATGCCGATGGTGCCGAGGATTTTATGGCTGCGGTGTGTGATGGCAACTTCGCGCCCGTCTTCGGCGGGGTTTTGAATTTTGTCCAAAGATTGTTTTTCAATCACGCCAATGCGGCATCCGACAGGCGCCATCATGCGGGCAAAGCTGAGCCCCGCGGGGCCGCCGCCCACAACCAGAATGTCAAAATGGTTATTGTCTTTTTCTGCGGTTTTTTTCATGTGGCGCCGTCCTTTGTGGATAGGCGTAATATAGGACAGCGGCTCTTGCCCTGCCAGCCCTAAAAAAACCTTCAAATACAGAAAAAACCGCCACTTGCACGGGGCAAATGGCGGTTTTTCTCTGCGGTTGCTCTCCTTTCTATTCAAACAGTATTTATGCGGCGGCGGCAAAAACGGGTGCCAGTCTGCGGCGGTTTCTGCGTGCCCTGCGGTTGCGGTACAGACACCACAGCCCCATACAGGCACCGGCAAAACACAGCCACAAAGCCATGTACAGCAGCATGACATCCACACTGGCGGCTTTTTCCGCGCGTCCCATCAACAGGCCAAGGGGCATGAAGACAAGGGCGCAGAGCAGGCTTTGCGTTGACATCACCGTGGCGCGGCGTTCCGAACCGGTATGGCGGTTCACAACTTCGCTGACGCGGGGCGATGCCATGCCGTAAAGACACGTACCCGCCACCATCAGCAAGGCCACGCCGGGCCACCCGCCAAGGACATCCAGCGCAAAGCTGGCGCCAAGGCAGCAGACAACACCGGTAACCCAGACCAGCAAGAGTGCCTTGGTATTCGACACCCGCCCGTCAAAGTGATGGGCAAACTGGCTGGACAATCCACCCATGACGAAGCCCGCAGCCATCAAGAGGCCATAGACGCTTTCGCCCAGTTGCATCGCCATGTAGTAAGGCTGCTGCGACCACATCACGACTTTGGTTGCCGAAAACATCAGCGCCGCAAAGACGATAACCAGCACCAGCTCCGCATGGCCCGTCAGGGCGTAACGTGCCGTTTCCAGCATATCCGCCAGCGGGTTTTTAACAGCCGCGCGGCGGTGACGTTCCGGCTCGTGCATCAAGACGCCGCATACCACGGCCCCCATCATCGTCACCATGGACAAAACCACGGGCAGGGCGGTGTCGAGGGCATAAAGAAATCCCCCGGCAACGCTGGCGCCTGCGACACTGTAAAGTCCCATGCCCAGACGGCGGCCTTCGTGCTTGCGGAATTCGGCTTCGCGTCCTTCCGCCAGCAGCGTGTCATAGAGCAGCGCCGAGTTGGTGCCCGAGACCAGCGCGATGCCAACCCCTATAACAACCTGCGATGCGACCGCCATCCAAAGTCCTTGCGCCATCAACAGCAGGCCATAGCCCACAAGCTCGACCAACGTACCCAGCACCAGAACATGTTTGCGTTTCCACACGTCCGACAACCATCCGCTGGGCATTTCCAGCAGCAGCAGCGTGGCGGCGAAGGCAGCTTCGCCCAGCAAAAAGTCATCGAAGCCCAGCCCCATGCGGTCGCGGTAATAAGGCACGACAACGGGGATGACGAAACACATGTTCAGGCATACGGAATGCAGTTGCAGTAATCTGGTATTACGATCGGCGTGCATGGCGCGCGCTCCTGTTCTTTCGAGTGCTGTTTAAACGGGTTTGGTTTGAAACAGGCTGTCTGAACAAGCGGCGGTTAAAAAAACAGGAAATCAAAACGGTAAAGCGGATTCAGGGTGTTTTGATATGTCTGCTGTTATGCCGGATATGTCTCGGGAATGTTCTGTCAGCCTGTGAAAGGCTGACGTTTTTTAAGGAACGATCAGCCCTGGGTACCGGTGCCGGTTGGCGGGGTGAATTTATTTTGCTTACCCGCATAGACCGCGCCGGATGTAATACCGGATGCGCCAAAAGCATTGGCGATAGGAAGCGCGCCAAAACCATTGACGATACCGGCTTTAACGGATGCAATTTCAAGCATCCAGTTAAGCGGGGTATAGACGGCAATGTTATGTGCGGCGGTGCGCATGATCGTTCTCCTTACCCTTGATTGCATCATGGGCTTTGATTCTTGGCAAATATATTTTTGACGCGGTGCAAAAACGCATGCGCCATAAATGCAAAAAACGCCTGCGGCACAGGCGTTTTTTGTTGTTGTTTGTTTTTGTGTTTTTTTATGCGGCGTGCAGGAAGACGACGTCCTGATCTACTTCCGCGGCGGCTTTATATCCTTGCGCCTGCATAAAATCGATCAAAGCCTGACGGCTGGCGCCGGCTTTGACCAAGGCATCGTCGTTGATTTCAATCATCACGGCAGGGCGGTAACGGGCGAGCGTTTTTTGCGCGCCTTTGAGCATGTTAAGCTCCCACCCTTCGATATCCGCCTTGATGAAATCG
>JAVEWI010000138.1:0-5391 GCA_034004625.1 Bdellovibrionales bacterium | reverse complement strand
GGTTCTGGGCTTCGCCCTGCAACCACCTGCGGTAATTCACGCCCTGCTCAAATCCGAAAACCAAAACGCGCTTGGCGAGTTTGGGAATGCCCGCCGGCAATTCGGGCAAGGGAGGCGGTTCGGGTATTTGCGTTGTTGCCATGGCAAAATCCTTCCTGATGCATAAACGAACCGGCATGCCATCGTGTTCCACGATATTAGTATCGTGTTCCACGGGATTAGTATCGTGTTCCCACGAAAGATTTTTTCGTGTTCCTCGAAATAATGCCGTTTCCGGTTGTAACAGTTGGTTCCGCTGGTCTTTTTATTGTGCTGCCAATACCAGGCAGTTGTCTTTCAGCGTGCGGCAGGCTTGCGTGGCCTGATCGCGGCTGAGCCCTGTCAATCGCGCGCGGTAAATAACGCCACGGCTGGTCATCAGGGGGGCAATAATATATTGGCTATTGCCTGAAATGGTTGGTGGCAAAGTATCGCGCACCCCGCGCAAGGCCGATAGCCCCGCCGCATGGGTTGAAAACGCGCCGATCTGGATCGACCACACATCCGTGCCCAATGTCTGGCGCACGGGGCCGCTGCCGGTCACGGGGGCGATATTGTGAATGATACGGGGGCCTTTGGAGGCGAGGTTTTCTTTGATAAACAATCCATCGCTGCCGGCGCCGGCGCGGTCGCCCTCCTGCACGCCGACAAGGCCTGTATTGGCATCGGCATCGTCATCATCGCGCATTTCGGGGTTGATCGCCGCCATTTTGGTGCCAGCCAGTGCGCGGTCAACCGCTGTCACCGCGGCAACGGTGCCGGGTTTGCGTGCGGGCAGGCGCACATCGGGCGCATCAGAAAGCGCCGCTACCTGTGCGCCTCCGCGCGCGGCGACTTGCGGCGAAGACAAGCGGGCAAAACCTGCATCCAGAATTTCTGCCATATGTTCGTTGCGTGATGCGGCGGTGCGCCCGCCGAAAACAACGCCGATCAAACGGCGGCCATCCCGCACGGCCGAAGCGGCAAGGTTATAACCGGATGCTGCGATGTATCCGGTCTTGATCCCGTCGAGGCCTTCATAGCTTTCGAGCAAACGGTTGTGGTTGCGGTACGTGGTGCCGGCGTAAACAAAACGGTTTGTGCTGAAATAACGGTATTCCATCGGGAAATCACGCATCAGCGCGCGTGATAAAATTGCCATGTCGCGTGCGGTTGTGATTTGCAGCGGGTTGTGCAGTCCGTGCGGGTTGACGAAATGCGTATTGCGCATGCCCAGCTGTTTTGCCTTGGCTGTCATCATGCGGGTGAAGCGGGTTTCGTTCCCGCCGATGCCTTCGGCCAGTACGACTGAAATATCATTGGCAGACCTGGTGACCAGCGACAGGATGGCGTCTTCCACGCGGATGGTCGCGCCTGCTTCCAGCCCGATTTTGGAGGGCGGCTGCACGGCGGCATTGCTGGAAACCGTCAAACGCTGTGTTTTGCGCAGGGTGCCTTGCTGGATGGCTTCGAAGGTCATGTAAAGCGTCATCATTTTGGTCAATGACGCAGGGTGCAGGATTTTGTCAGGGTTACGTTCGCTGATGACAACGCCGGTTGCGGCGTCAATCACGATGGAGGCGTATTTCTCATTCGGTTTGCTGGGCGCGCGTTTTTTGCCTGCGGCGCTGGCATCGGCTGTGGCGGTTGCCACCAGCAGCGTTATGGCGCAAAGCGCAAGCATAAGCCGTTTTACGGTCGAAAATTTGGTATTTGGCACAGTAGAACCCTTGGTAAACCGCCGTTTCCAGCGCATTTGCCCCCCTTAGAATATGGTATGCCGCTTTGGGGTATTTGTCCAGACAGCTGCCCATAAAAAAACACGGAAATATCAGTATATTTCCGTGTTTTATGTGTTTTTTGCGATGTATCCGCCGGGTTTATCCCATACGGCCGCGTCCGCCCGGCATGCGCGGGGCGAAATAAGGCTGTTCCGACGGTGCGGGGACGTCTTTTTCCGGACCTTTCGGCACAGGCGCAGCTTGGCTGATCTGCAACGGGCGGGCTTCGTAGCCTTGGCAGTTTTCCGCCGTTTTATAGGTGGCCGCGCCCTGATAGCTGACGGCAAGGCTGGCGGCATGGCCGGAGAAGCCAAAACCCGTTACGCCGCCACGGCGCAGGCTGCCATGCTGTTCGTGCGTATTTTCTTCCGGGTCTTCGCTGTCATCTGGCGGCAGGTTGTTTTCGGGCAATGCGGGTTTGGGTTGTTTGCCCAAAACGGCAAAGCCGTAATCCAGCAGGATCGTCATGTCTGCTTTGCGCTGGGTCGGGTTATCGGCACCGAAAACAACGGCAATCACACGCTGCCCGTCACGGATGGCGGAGGCGGAGAGGTTAAAGCCGGAGGTATGGATATAGCCGGTTTTCAAGCCGTCCACGCCGTCATAGCTGCCCAGCAGGTTGTTGTAGTTGCGGTAATTGGTGCCGTTGTAGCGGAATGTACGGTTGCCAAAGAAATGGTACTGGTCGGGGAAATCGGCAATGACCGCGGCGGAAAGCTTCGCCATGTCGCTGACCGTTGTATATTGCTGCGTATGCGGCATGCCGTTCGGGTTCATGAAATGCGTATCTGTCATGCCAAGGCGTGCGGCGGTTGCGTTCATTTTATCCGCGAAACCTTCGACGCTGCCGCCGATCGCTTCGGCCAGAACAACGGCGGCGTCATTGGCGGAATGCACCAGCATGCCTTTCAGCGCGTTTTCAACCGTAATGCTGCGGATGGTCTGGCGGTGTTCGGTGCGGCGTTTGCCGGTTTTTTTGTCCGTGATGGTGACGGGCGTAATCATGGCCAGATTGGTGCGCGCCTGCTGCGCCGCGCGGCGCGATACGGTCAATTCCTGATCCAGCGTCAGCGTGCCGTTTTGCAGCGCTTCGAACGTCAGATAGGCCGTCAGGATTTTGGTGGTCGATGCGGGGCGCAGCTGTTTATCCGCATTGCGCTCATACAATACTTCGCCGTTTGCGGCATTGATCACAACCGATGCATAGCGGGAAGAACGCTGCGGTTCCGGCGGTTTGTCCTGCGCCATGGCGGGCAGGGCAACGGCTTGGAACGCCATGCAAAGAGCGAATTTTTTGAGTAAGGATGGCGTTTTCAAAACGGGCGTCTCCGTTTGTGCGGGGTTGCGTTAAATTTTTAAAAAGGGAGTGGTCGCGGGTTTCCGCGCGTGTTTATTGAAATTATGGCAATCAAAGATTCGTGTAAAGCAGGAATTGCGGGCTAAGGTCTTTTTTTTACAGGGTTATTTTGCGCCGCAGCAAGAAAACGAGGGGGCGGGCACATTTTTTCACGGCAAACGCCGCCTTCATCCCCGTAAATCATGGGGGAGGATGACAAATGCAGTCCGGCGGTTTATCTTGTTAACCAAGCGATTAAGGCACTTAAGGTTATGAAAATGTTTGACTGTGACAACAGCAAAAAGCCTGTTCGGCTCAAAAAACGGGTTTGGCTCTCTGCCGCCCCCGATGACGACCGCGACGGCGGCCGCCCGGGCGTGGGGCTTTTGACACGGACAAGGCTCAAGCCCAAAAAGCCTGCCATGTTCCGTGTGCTGCTGCTGAACGATGATTTTACGCCCATGGACTTTGTGGTGCATATCCTGGAAAAATTCTTTGCCAAAAACCGGCAGGAAGCGACCGAGATCATGCTGCATGTCCACCGCCGCGGCGTGGGCATTTGCGGCGTTTATACCCATGAAGTCGCCGAAACCAAAGTCAATCTGGTCATGGATTACGCGCGGAAAAACGAACACCCGCTGCAATGCACGATGGAAAAGGAATAACCCCTGCAATTTTTGCAGGAACAAAGGACAAAAGACCATGCTGTCACGCAATCTGGAACAAACACTCCACCGCGCGCTGGCCTATGCCAATACGCGGCACCACGAATTTGCCACGCTGGAACATTTGCTGCTGGCCCTGACCGAAGATCAGGACGCCGTGGCCGTGATGCGCGCTTGCGGGGTGGATCTGGATTTGTTGCGGCAGGAATTGTCGCATTATATCGATACAGAAATGCAAAATCTGGTGCATCCGGCAGCGGAAGAGCCTAAGCCGACGTCCAGTTTCCAGCGTGTGTTGCAACGCGCCGCCATTCACGTGCAATCGTCGGGACGTGAAGAAGTCACGGGCGCCAACGTTCTTGTCGCACTGTTTTCGGAACGTGAAAGCAATGCCGTGTTTTTCCTGCAGGAACAGGAAATGACGCGTTTTGACGCGGTCAATTATATTTCGCACGGCATTGCCAAGGTGCCGGGCCATGGTGACGAACGCGCCGTGCATGGCACGGACGAAGAAGGCGGTGAAGAAGCGCCGGTTAAAAAAGGCAAAGACGCGCTGGAAGCTTACTGCGTCAACCTGAACGACAAGGCGGGCAAAGGCAAAATCGACCCCCTGATCGGGCGCGAGAGCGAGGTAGAGCGCACCATTCAAGTCCTCTGCCGCCGCAGCAAAAACAACCCGCTTTATGTGGGCGATCCGGGCGTGGGTAAAACCGCGATTGCCGAAGGCCTCGCCCGCCGCATTATCGAAGGCGATGTGCCGGATGTGCTGAAGGGCGCGGTCATTTATGCCCTCGACATGGGCGCTTTGCTGGCCGGTACCCGTTACCGCGGCGATTTTGAAGAGCGCATCAAAGCGGTTTTGACCGAATTGCAATCCATTGACCAGGCGGTTTTGTTTATCGACGAAATCCATACCGTGATCGGCGCAGGCGCGACATCCGGCGGGGCGATGGATGCGTCCAATTTGCTCAAACCGTCTTTGTCGAACGGCACGCTGCGCTGCATCGGCTCCACCACGTACAAAGAATACCGCAACCATTTTGAAAAAGACCGCGCGCTGGTGCGCCGATTTCAGAAAATTGACGTGCAGGAACCGTCGATCGAAGATGCGGTTAAAATCCTCAAAGGCCTCAAGCCTTATTACGAAGAACACCATAAAATCATCTATGCCGAAGATGCCATCCGCGGCGCGGTTGAATTGTCCGCGCGTTATATTGGCGACCGCAAATTGCCGGACAAGGCGATTGACGTGATTGACGAAGCCGGTGCGGCGCAAATGTTGCTGCCCGAAGATAAGCGTAAAAAAACCATTACGCTGAAAGACATCGAAGCCACCGTATCCAAAATCGCGCGCATTCCGCCCAAAACGGTCAGCAAGGATGACCGCGAAGTTCTGGCCAATCTGGAACGTGATTTGAAAACATTGGTCTTCGGGCAAAATCCGGCGATCGAAGCCTTGACCGCGGCGATCAAGCTGAGCCGTGCGGGCCTGCGCGATCCGGAAAAGCCGATTGGTTCTTATCTTTTCTCCGGTCCCACGGGGGTGGGCAAGACGGAGGTTGCCAAGCAGCTGGCGAAAACGCTGGGGCTG
>JAVEWI010000137.1:0-5413 GCA_034004625.1 Bdellovibrionales bacterium | reverse complement strand
CGTGATGGCGATGGCGGATCCCTATGACGTGGTGGCGCTGGATAAACTGAAACAGCTTTTGCCGCGCGGCTGCGCGATTACCACGCTGGTCTGCCCGCCGGAAATTCTGGCCGATACCATCCATAAATCATACGGCGTCACCACGTCTATTGACGGTATTTTGAAAGAGCTGGCGGGTGATGCGGCATCCGCCAAGATCAACCTTGAAACCCTGACCGAAGACGAAGCCTATAGCCATCCGATCGTGCGTCTTGTAAACGCGCTTGTATTCGAGGCTGTGAAAATGGGCGCGTCCGACTTGCACTTCGAGCCCGAGGAAAGTTTTATCCGCCTGCGTTACCGCGTGGACGGCGACCTTGTGACCGTGCATACGATGCACAAGGAATATTGGAACGGTATTTCCCAGCGTCTCAAGATTATGTCGGAAATGAACATTGCCGACAAACTGATGCCGCAGGATGGGCGTTTCAACCTGAACGTGGGCGGGCGCGAAGCGGATTTCCGTGTGTCGTCTTTGCCGACCGTGCATGGTGAAAACATCGTTCTGCGTGTTCTGGATAAAAGCGCGTCTATCGTGCCGCTTGATAAGCTCGGCTTTTCCGAACATAACCGCAAGCTGATTGAAAAATGCCAGGCGCGTCCCGAAGGCATCATCATCGTGACTGGCCCGACCGGTTCGGGTAAAACGACCACGCTGTATTCCATGCTGAATGCGGTGAATACGCCCGACGTGAATATTCAAACGCTGGAAGATCCGGTGGAATATTCCCTCGGCCTGATCCGCCAGACCCATGTGCGTGAAGGCGCCGGGCTTGGATTTGGCGAGGGGATTAAAGCCCTGCTGCGTCAGGATCCGGACATCATCTTTATCGGTGAGGTCCGTGACAAGGTGACGGCGGAACAGGCGCTCAAGGCCGCTATGACCGGTCACCAGGTTTATACGTCGCTTCACACCAACGACTGTTTCGGTGCTATCCCGCGTCTCGTTGATATGGGCATGCAGCCCGGTATGCTGGCCGGCGCGATTATCGCAACTTTCGCCCAGCGTCTGGTGCGTAAACTCTGCCCTAAATGCAAAGTGTCCAAGGCGGCAACGCCCGAAGAATGCAAATTGCTGCGTGACGGGCCGGATGGCCAGGCCATTGATCCGGAAAATCCGCCGCATATTTTCCATCCGGGCGGCTGCCCTGAATGTAACAATACGGGGTATAAAGGCCGCGTTGCCTGCGTTGAAATTCTTTATTTCGACGAAGAGATGGACGATGTAGTCGCATCGGGTTCCCATAAGTCCGCAATGAAGAAACTGGCGCGAACCAAAGGGTTCAAATCCATGCTGGATGACGGTATTTTGAAAATATACGAAGGCACGACCACGCTTGAATCCGTCCGCCAGACCCTCAATTTCGCTGACCGTATGTAAATCCCGATCCCGATCCCGGTGCCGGCGCGGATAATTTCGCGACAAGTACTTGGTTTCCTTTTATATTTGTTGTATCAGTAAAAAGATACATGCCCGCATTCCGCGGGAACATTTTCAATGCAGGATAGTTGGTTCGTGGCGCATGCCTAAATATAGTTATAAGGCCATCAACGCAAAAGGACGTCCGGTACGCGGTGTTGTAACCGCCGCCAATGAATCCGAACTGTTCAACCGCTTGCAGGAAACCGGCATGAGTTTGCTGGACTGCAAGGAGATGAACGAAAAAGTCGGCAAGCTTGCTTCGCTGACCGCGGCAAAAGTCAAAACCCGCGATCTGATCCAGATGTTTGTGCATCTTGAACAATTGCAAAAGGCAGGGGTTCCCTTGCTCGATGCGCTTTCCGACGTGCGCGATACGGCGGAATCGACCCGTCTGCGCGATATTATGGGCGATGTGTATTCCGAAGTTTCGTCGGGTTCGTCCTTGTCGAACGCCTTGTCCAAGCACCCGATGATTTTCCAGCCGATTTTTATCTCGCTTCTGAACGCGGGTGAAGAAACCGGTAACCTGACCAGCGCCTTTGCGCAGGTGATCCGCCATTTGAAATGGACGGATGGCATGTCCGCGAAAATCAAAAAAGCAACCCGTTACCCCAAAATCCTGATCGTGGTTGTGGTGGGCGTTGTGGGGCTGATGATGGGCTATGTGGTGCCCGAGGTTGTGGGCTTCCTTAAAAACATCGGGCAGGAATTGCCCGGCCAGACGATGGCTTTGATCGCGACGTCTGAATTTGTGGTCAATTACTGGGCACATATTCTGGGCGGCATCATTCTTTTTATGGTGATCATGCGTATTGGCCGGTCGATGTCCGAAGGCTTCCGTTACCGCACCGATTATATTTTTCTGCACATGCCTGTGATGGGGCCTGTGATCCGCAAAATTTCTTTGTCGATGTTTTGCCAGACCTTTGCCGTTTTGTTCACCAGCGGTCTTGAAATTCTGAAATGCCTTGATGCGGCGAAAAAAACGTCCACCAACCTTGTCATTACCGAAGCGCTCGAGAATGTCCGCACGCAGGTGCAGGAAGGCAGCCCGATTTCACAGGCGCTGAATAACTCTGGCGAATTCCCTTCTCTTGTCGTGCGCATGGTAAAAATTGGCGAGGAATCCGGTAACCTCAGCGGGGTTCTGGAGCAGGTTGCGGAATTCTACGACAAGGACGTGAATGAAGCCGTGGATGGCATGATTGCGATGATCGAGCCGATGCTGACGGTCATCCTTGGCGGTATCATTATGTGGATCGCTGCGGCGGTATTTGGCCCGGTTTACGACAGCTTCGGCAAGATGGGTATGTAAAGATGGTAGGTTTCAGCAGAGGGCGGCGCGTTTTATTGGTGGGCGGAGAAGGGGTTACCCTTTATGGCCCCTCTGCCCGTTATGGCATGGAGCGTGAAACTTCCATTTCATGGGAAGTGCCGAACTTCGAAGACCAGCTGGCCGATTTTCTGGCTGAAAAAGGCGTCGGGCGTCAGGTTACCGTTTTGTTTGACGGCAACGACCAGACGTACCGCAAAGAAGATAACATCCCAAAGCTGTCGTTTGTTGACCGTCCGCGCTATGTGAAGCGCAAGCTGGAGCTTGCTTTCCCGGCTTATCCCATCCGCGCTTCTTTGGAAATCAAGCCGCCCAAGAAAAAATTCGGCCGCGCGTCTTCTGCGGTGGCGGCTCCGTCTTATCTGTTTGTCGCTTTGCCGGAAACGGAACAGGTGGACCGCGTCAGCGCGGCCATGCTGGATGCAGGCGTGCCTATTGGCGGTTTCGGCCTTTTGCCTGTGGAATCCGCCAAGCTGGTGTCCGAACTGGCAGAAAAAGTTTTCGCGGGCAAAGGGCGCAAATCGCGCTGGGCTTTGCTCGTGGGGCAGCATGAAACAGGCGGTTTGCGTCAGGTCGTGGTCAAAGACGGCAATCTGGCGCTGACGCGTTTGACGCCCACATCGGATGCGGGCCCCAGCGGCCCCGGATGGGTGGAAGACGCCGCGCGTGAATTCAAAGCCACCACGAATTATATTTCGCGTTTCGGCTACTCGCCCGAAGATGGTTTGGATGTCATTGTGATTTGCGGCGATGTTGAAAAACAGTTTTTCAAACCCGCCGAAATGGGCGTGGCGCATTTCCAGTGCCTGAACCTGAACGAGGCCATGCGCCATATCGGCATCAAGGCCAGCGGCAATGAAAAAATAAACTATGCCGATGCCCTGCATGCGGCATGGATTTCCCAAAACGGGCGTTTGAGATTGCCCGTGCGCGTGCCCAGCCTGCACCGCGTCATGGCGCCGCGTCTTGTTGCATCTATCGGCAGTCTGGTTTTGACGCTTGGCGCGCTTGGCCTTGCGGGGCTTAGTGTTGAATCCTATCTGGGATATAGCAAGACCCAGAGCGAAATTGCGCAAAAGCAAAACCAGAAAGCGCTGCACGAGCGCGAGTATGAAAAGGAATCTGCCGTATTCAACGACCTGCCGATCCAGCCGGCTGTGGTGCGTTCCGCGATGGCGGTCAAAACCTTGCTGGAAACGAATACGGTTGATCTTAATCCTGTGCTGAACCGCCTCAAAAAAGCGATGGGCGGAGATATTCATATGGAAGAAATGTCTTTTGAGCATGCGCCGGGCCCGGCTTTGGGTCTGGATGGCGGCGGCGGGTCGCAAGGTTTCGGATATTTCCCGGATCCAAGCAGCCGAGGCACGATCAAGATCAATTTCAAATTCGGCATGCCGGAAAAAACACCGCTTGAGCAAAAAGTAAAGCGGGCTGAACAGTTGCTGGATGTCCTGAAATCCGAATTCCCTGGCTACAAAGTGACGATCATGAGCCAGTTCGGCAACTTCTCCCGCGAGGGCAGCCGTACGGGCGGTGTGGGCAACAGCAACGTGGACGGCGGCAATACCAAAGATCTTGCGCAATTCCAGATGGAAGGAGCGCCTTTCTGATGAAGCTGATCGGTATCAAAAGGACTTTGATCCTTGCTATCTTGCTGGCTATTAATCTGGCCATTGCGGGGCTTTATTTCTTTGTGATCGAGCCAATGCGTAGCGGCGCTACTGTGCAGCTGTCCTCTATCGAGGGGGAAATCAGCGGGTTGCAGGGTAAAATTCAGGGGGTCAAGCGCGAGCTTGCAGACTTCAAGATGAATTTGCCCAAATATGAAGAGCTGAATGCTGTCGGTTTTTTCAACGCGCAAGACCGTTTTGAATTAATGCGCAATCTTGACCGTGTCAAAGACAAGGCGGGGCTGCCCGGTTTTCCATTCGATGTGACGGAGATCAAGGAAGTATCCAACAGCGATGCCGCCGCGTCCAAATCGCGTCTGGTTTATAGTCGCATTAGTATTAAAGAGCTGCCCACGCTGGTGGATGGCGACTTTTATGCCTTTGTCGATACAATGCAGCAAACTTTTCCGGCGCATGTGCGGCTCAGCTCTTTTGAAATCGCGCGCGTGAACCAGATGGACGCGCAATTGATCAGCGATATCCGCGCCAAAAAGAAACATACCGCCATGAGCGCGAAGGTAACGTTTGACTGGCTGACCATTGTGCCGGCAGCGGACAAGCCGGCAACCACGGGCTGGGGGCAAAGATAATGAAAAAACTGCATGAATTATGCATGCTTTCCTGCCTTGCTTTTGCGGTGATTGTTTCTGCGCCTGCCGGGGCGCAGGCGCCTGCCGATACGGCTGTGCCTGCGGATGAAACGCCTGCTGTTGTAACGCCGCCGGTCGATCCTGCTGCGGCAGCAGCAGCGGCGGCCGAAGCGGCTGCGCAAAAAGCCGCAGCGGAAAAAGCGCCTTTCCGCGGATCTTTGCTGTTTTCGGGCGCCGAAGTGCAGGCCTTGCGCGAAGCGGTAGAAGGACGTCAGTCCAATACAGCCTTTCTTGAAGCGGATACGGTGGAGCTGATCCCGATCGACCGCAAGATCAAGCTGTCGGGCATTTATTA
>JAVEWI010000136.1:0-5416 GCA_034004625.1 Bdellovibrionales bacterium | reverse complement strand
TCTTCTGGGAAGAAGAGATGTTTTTACGCGCCGGCGGTCGGCTGCGGAGCTGCGGTGCGGCGGGTTGCCGGTTCGAAAGCGTCGCGGCCTGCATCCACGCGTGCTGCGATGGCTGCGCCGTAAGCTTTTGCTTCGTTGGTACCTGCGAAATCGAATTTGTTCAATGTCATGGCCGCACCTCGTTTTTTTTATAAGCGTTTTGCTTTTGTTGTGTAGGAAGTTTTCAGTTTCTTTGGAGGAAATTAAATTGCCCTACGCCTTTAGAATGCGAAAGAAATGAGGGGGTGTCAAACGGCAAGATCCATAATGCCTGTGGATGAAATTAATTTCCTGTTAAATATTATATGGTTATAAAATTTTCCTGATGTTGTTTTTGGCGTGAAAAAACGCCCCGAAAAGGGGCGCTTTTGTGAATGATTCTCATTTGAATCAGCGAATCTCTTAAGGATTTGCGAATCGTTCCCTCAAAAGCGGGATTTTTTCGCGCAAAATCGCTGCATGCGGGGTTTAGCAAACGTGCCCGAGGGGGCGCGCAGTCATAAACCCTGTTGCCGGAGGTTTTAAGCGTTGGCAGGGGCGTCGTGTTTGGGGCCGCTGCGTTCCATGCTGGCATTGGCAGAAAGCTCGGCAATGCCGGCGCCGCCTGTGCGGAAATTGATATGTGCCTTGATACCATGTGCTTCAGCGGTTTGGGAGAAGCCTTTGATTGCGTTCAAAACCATATTTCACACCCTTGTTTTTGCTTTATTTGCGTTTTTCTTGCTTCAAGTACAAATCCAATGACTCATGGTGACCCATTTTTCTTAATTCGTCAAGAAATTTGTATTCCATAAAGGTCGGGATGTCGTTGAGTTCGCAGGCTACCGTGCACATGTACCAAAGCTTGTCTTCATGCTTGGCCATGCTGACTTTCATATGTTCTTCAAGCGGGGCGTGCAGCTGCGGGTTTTTGATACCGGCGCCTTCCTGCTGCGCTTCGCGCAGGATACCCGCCAGCATCAGCACAAAACGGCTGGGGGAGACGGGATTGTTACGGTTGAACCCGATGTAGGCCAGCGTGCTTTCCGGCAGATACGTCGTGGGCTGCGGCGTGGACATGATGCGCAGCGAAATCGCATTGATGCGTACGAAATCGACAAGCTGCTGGCCATGCGCGCTGTGGTTCAGAATATCGAGCGCGGTGCTGATCATGGCTTCGTCGCTGGGCAGCGGCTGGCCGGGTTTCAGAAGGTCGTTGAGCTTTAAAGCGTCATTGGTCATCACGGGGGGTATCCTTGCTTGGCGTCCTTGCGGGGCGGTGCTGTTAACCGTCCAGCCAGCCTTGGCTGTAGGGGCTATAGGGGAAGTAAATGCCGTTGAGCAAAAGGCTCTGGTCATGGAACGACAATTTACCATCGCCCAGCACGGTGATGCCGGAAGAAATCAGGCCGCCGCCGTAATACAGCGTACCGCTGAGACGGAAATGATTTGCGGCCGCGTTTTGCGAAACCTGCAACGGTTTGAAACCTGCATAAACACTCTCGCGCTGTTCTTTGGTAAGCGCGCTGAGGAAGGGCAGTTTTTTCGGATCTTTGATAAGAAAGACGTCGCCTTCGCTACCCTGTACGCTGCCGAAGAAGAAGTCGAGGTAAGACACGACGTTCATTTCGTTCAGGCGGATGGGGTCTTTTTCGTTGGCGGTATAAATCGGGTTTGCGGTGCCGTCGAGTGTGATGAATTCTTCACCATCGCTCAGATACGTCATGCTGAATGTCGGCATGGTTGCGTAGTTGATCAACCGGTAAAGTTTATACTTGTTGTAAAAGGGCAAAGAGCGCCAGGAAACTTCCGTCGCTTCTTTTGAAAAGACAATAGCGTCCCGCGAGCCGCTCAGGTGGTTCAAAACCTGATGAGCTTCTTCCCGATTGAGTCTTGTCCAGAGTGATTGCATGGTTCCCCTTCAGCCGCATTGAAAGTATATCAATCTTGCGGTCAAAGAAATAGGATTTCTTACAGGTTTTGGAAGTGACTTCAGGAACTTGGGGCGAAACCTGCGTCGCCGGTATCCTCTTTTTCCGGAATTTGCCTTAGTCGCCGCCATCCACAGCCGCCATGGCAACGCGGATCAAATCGCTGCCGGCGGCGGGTTTATACGCTTCGCTGCTGAGAATTTGGCGCCAGCGCCGCGCACCGTGCAGGCCTTGAAAAAGCCCCAGAATATGGCGGCTGATATCTTTGAGCGGGATACCATTCTGTAAATTATTGTCGATATAAGGCATCAGAGCTTCGATCACTTCGCGGCGGCTGCGCAAATTTTCGGTGCCGAAAACGGTGCGCTCCACCTCTGACATGAAATAGGGGTTCTGATAGGCTTCGCGCCCGATCATCACGCCGTCTACGTGTTTCAATGCTTCGGTGATGTGTTCGGTGGTTTTGATGCCGCCGTTCAGGATGATTTCAAGATGCGGGAAGTCTTTTTTCAGCTGATAAGCCGTTTCCCATTTCAGCGGCGGAATGGTGCGGTTTTCCGCAGGGCTCAATCCGTTCAGCCATGCCTTGCGCGCGTGAATGGTAAAGCTGTGGCAGCCTTTTTCTGCAATCGGTCCCACAAAATCGAGCAGGAATTGATAACTGTCCTGATCGTCAATGCCGATGCGGGTTTTGACGGTGACGGGGATGTCGGTCGCCTGTTTCATGGCGTCGATGCAATCGGCGACCAGGGCGGGGCTCGACATCAAACACGCGCCGAATTGGCCGCGCTGGACGCGGTCGCTGGGGCATCCGCAATTGAGGTTGATTTCGTCATAGCCATAGCTTTCCGCTATTTTGGCGCAGGCCGCCAGATCCGCTGGATCAGATCCGCCCAGTTGCAGGGCAATGGGGTGTTCTTCGGCGCTGTAATCAAGGACATGCAGTTTTTTGCCATAAATGAGAGCGCCCGTGGTAATCATGACCGTATAAAGCAGCGCATTGGGCGAAATCAGCCGCATGAAATAACGATCGTGCCGATCCGTCCAGCCCATCATGGGCGCCACGGATACGCGGCGGTCTACCCTATCGGGCGAGGCCTTGGGTGCCTGGGCAATATCGGAGCTTTTTGTATTCGTCATCTGCATGGGCGGGTTTTACATGATTATGGTTAAAAAGTCCAGAGCCGCGGAAATCCTTGTTTTTTTAACGGCGATGCCGAAAAAAGGATTGATCGAGAGGGGTTTATGCTTATTCTCTCCCTTTCATCCGAGATTTTGCGAAGTAACATGACAAAAACAAGAAAAACAATCATTTTCGCGCTTCTGGCCGTTTTCATGGCCGCGCCCGCCGTTATGGCGCCCTCAATGGCAAGTCCCGCAATGGCAGGTAATGTCACCGGCGAAGACATCGCCACGGCGGACGGTGCCGCGGGCGGGGGGGATAACCTGCCTGTGCCGCGTTTTGTTTCCCTTGCCACGGGCGAGGTGAATTTGCGTACAGGCCCCGGTATGCGTTATCCGGTCAAGCTGGTTGTGCGCAAAAGCGGCCTGCCGGTCGAAGTCGTGCGCGAATTCGATGTCTGGCGTCAGGTGCGTGACATTGATGGTGACGAAGGCTGGGTGCATAAAAGCATGCTGTCCGGCCGCCGCAGCGTGATTGTCAAAACACAGGTGCAAACCCTGCTGCGCCGTCCCGATGCGGGCGCAAAACCCGTGGCAAGGCTGGAGCCGGGTGTGATCGCGCGTTTGCAAACATGCAATGGCGTATGGTGCCAGACCAGTGTCGGCGGCTATAACGGTTGGCTGAAAAAAGAAACCATCTGGGGCGTGTACCCGGATGAAGCTTTCAAGGAGTAATCTCTTTTGACGACTGCGGATACTCAGGAAAAGCTGAAGGAAGAAGCCAAGGCCATTCAGGCCCGGCTTGAAACCCTTATCAAGGAAGACGACGTTAAAAAACGCGTGGCGCGCACCATTTGCGTCTATGCGGGTATGATAACCGAAACCTTGCTGGAATACGAAGAGCCGGATGTGGTGATGGAACAGGCGTTCCACCGCATTGCCGATTTGCTGCGCGCGGAACCCGCGGCGGGCGAAGACGATCAGGGCATGATGCCGCTGGCTTATGATGTCGATCATGATACCGAACTCGGCCGTCATCTGGCGCGCGGCGTTGCGAAAAAATTGCCCAAGGGGCTGGACGATGTGCATGAAATTTCCATCGCCCTTGTCATCAACGATTTCCCGCTGTGGGAAGAGCAGGGTATTGACCGTGAAGAAACCCTGCGCCTGTTGATTGAAACCGTCATCATGGCTTTGACGTTCGAAATGGCAACGCAGGATTTTTGCGATCTGCTGATCGAAGAATTCATCGCGGATGGACATAGCCCGGCAGAAGGTATTGTCGCCATTTCCGCCGCCGCCGGTTATTACATGACCGCGGCCGATACGGCGATGACTTTGCCCGAAGACGCTGACCAGCACATCACCAATGTGATGGTGCGGGAATCCCTGCGCCACGAAACGCCGGGTGTTAAAAACTGGAAAACGCTGGCCGCGGCAAATGATGCTGAAAATCACGATATTCCAGAATATTTGAACAAGCTGCGCCCCCAGATCGAAGAGTTTTTCGACCTGATCGGGCTTGAAAACCCGCTGGGCCGCGCGGTTGCCGTGGCAAAAGCGGTGGGGCGCATGGTTGCGGTTATCACTGTCGAAGATGTTGGACAGATACACCCAAGTATTGCAAAATCGCTGGCGAAAACCGGCATGATTCTGGGCGCACGCCACAGGGACGAAGTGGCAACCTAGGCGCTGCTCCCTGCAAAATGTCCGGGTGGGATAACCCGAAACCGGAAAAAATTTAATGCAAAACTCTCAACGGCAAGTCGTGGAACAAAATATGACCCATCAGCAAAAATCCAGCTATACCTATGACGATCTGATTGCCTGCGCAAAAGGCACTTTGTTCGGCCCCGGTAATGCAAAACTGCCTTTGCCCCCGATGTTGATGTTTGACCGCATCACCCATCTGTCGCTGGAAGGCGGTGCGTTCGGCAAAGGCGAACTGGTTGCAGAATTCGACATCAAGCCCGACCTGTGGTTTTTCCAATGCCATTTCGAAGGCGACCCCGTTATGCCGGGCTGCCTCGGCCTTGACGCTGTTTGGCAGTTGCTGGGCTTTTATCTGGGCTGGACGGGCGCGCTGGGCTCTGGCCGCGCGCTGGGCGTTGGCGAAGTGAAATTCACCGGACAGGTTTTGCCCGAAGCCAAAAAAGTCACTTATCGCCTTAACATCAAACGCGTGATTAACCGCAAACTGGTGCTGGGCATTGCCGACGGTATTGTCGAAGTGGACGGCAAGGTTATCTATGAAACGACCGACCTGAATGTCGGCTTGTTTGAAAACCCGCGTTCGCTTTAATCCGCGCGGTTCCATGAACGAAATTGACGCGAATATCGATGCC
>JAVEWI010000135.1:0-5431 GCA_034004625.1 Bdellovibrionales bacterium | reverse complement strand
ATCCGGCACAAAGAAAAACCCCCTGTCATAAAAATGACGGGGGTTTTGTGTGAGCGTTTTAATCGTTAGCGATCAGGGCAGGTTTTTCTTCCTGCGGCGATGCCGTCTCCACCTCTCCCGCTTCGGGTATCAATTCCAAAGCCTGCATATCGTACAAAGCTTTGTAGCGGGATTGCGGGTTTGCCATCAAAGCCGCGTGGTTGCCCTGTTCGATAATCCGGCCTTTGTCAAAGACCAGAATACGGTCTGCCTTCTGGATCGTCGACAGACGGTGCGCGATGGTAATCGTCGTGCGGCCTTCTGTCAGGCGTTCCAATGCCTGCTGGATATAATGCTCCGAAATCGAATCCAGACTGGATGTTGCTTCGTCCAGAATCAAAACCGGTGCATCGGCCAGAATGGCACGGGCAATCGCCACACGTTGACGTTCCCCGCCCGACAATTTCACCCCGCGTTCACCCACCAAAGTGTCATAGCCCTTGGGCAAAGACATGATGAAATCATGCGCGAAGGCTTTTTTGGCGGCCGCCACAATTTCATCCTGCGTCGCCAGACGGTTGCCATAGGAAATGTTTTCCGACAGCGACCGGTGGAACAGGATGGGGTCCTGCGGCACCAGCGAAATCGACCGGCGGAGGCTTTCGAGTGTGACCTGCGAAATATCCTGTCCGTCAATACGGATGGTGCCATCCGTCACGTTGTACAAACGCTGTATCAACTTGACGAAAGTAGACTTGCCGCTGCCCGAAGGACCGACCAGCGCCAGTTTTTCACCCGCCCGAATATCGACCGACATATCGTTATAGATATATTTATCCGTATTCGGGTATTTGAAACCAACCGCATCGAAAGCAATCAGGTCCGGACGCTGCCCGTGTTTAACGGTCAAACCTTTCGCGCCCGCAACATCGGCAACATCGTCTTCACGCATCCAGAAACCGACAACGTCTTCCATGTCGCTGATCGCGCGCTGCAGGCTGGAAATATGCTGCCCGATGTCGCGCAGGTAACCACCAATGATAAAGAACGTGGTGATAACCAGAACGATATCGCCAGGCGTGGCCTGCCCGCTTTTGCCCAGAACGATGGTTGTCGCAATCATGCTGACCATCATGAACAAACGCATGACCGAACGCACGCCATCCGCGCCCACGCCGGTTTGCCATGCATAGAGCGATTTGTCGCGCCAGAATTTAACCGTATCGCGGAAATTCTGGTCTTCGCGCGATTCAGCGCCGAACGCCTTGACCGTCGGGTTGCCGGTAATAATATCGGCCAGCGACGCACCCACTTTGGTGTCAAATTCGGCAGACGCGCGGAAACGCGGCGCCAGAATTTTTACCGACATCCAGATGCTGACCGCGCAATAGGCCAAAATCATGCCCGATGCCAATAACCCGACCGTCGGCAGGGAAATCGTCAACATCACGGTAACGCCAATCATGATGGTAATAGCAGGCAAAAGCCCCATCAGGATTGTGTCTTCGAAACTGTCGAACGACCACATGCCGCGCGTGATTTTGCGTACCGTGCCGCCGGCAAATGTATTGGCATGCCAATCGGCGCTGAAACGCTGCACTTTTTGCAAGCCGTCCGTCACGATCGCCTGCAAGTTATCGACCGCGAAACGGTTCCAGAAATACAGCGAGACCAGACGCAATACCTGATGCAGCAGCGCCAGAACGGTAAAGCCGCCAAAGGCATACCAGGCGGCCTGCATCGCGGCATCGCCGTCCCTGCCCACGTTAATCATGGCATCGACAATGCGGCCCGTGTAAATGGGCACGATGGCATCCATCAAAACGGAGGCCAGCATCAAAACCGCCGCCGCCCCGCCCAATTTGACGCGCGGACGCCAGTAATGCAGGGCAAAACGCATGACATCACGCGCTTTGACGTTGCTTTGTTTTTTTTCTTCTTCCGGTTCGCTCATGTCCATTTCTGCCGGACGTGCAACAGCACGGCGCAAGCAGTCCTCTGTTTAAAAGACCTGTGGGTGTCCAGACGGCGCGTAAAGCGCAGTACCGTTTCTGCTGGTGAAAGTATCTGAAAGTACCGGAAAGGGCTGTTGTGCCAGATATATCGCCGCCTGAACGTTTGATACGTTTCAGGCATTCGGCGGAAGCTTATCAGCCGAAGAGGCCCGGAAACGAAACTTTAAATGAATTGCGTGGTACCATGGTTCATTTCCTCCTCTTTCTTGGGGTTGAGATCAATAGATGCAACTATGACACAGAAGGGTGTCACAGGGAAGATACAATTTTTAAAGGAGCTAAAAGCAGCCGGATCAGGCTTCGCCTGTTTCCCAAATTATCATTTTAGATAAAGGGCTTTCGCTGCAAACGCGTTCGATGATTTCCGCCGTGACAAAAGCCGTTTGCGGTAAAAAAATCACAGCCACGTCCGGTTTTCCCATCGCACTGCGCAAGGTTTCGGCCGAATCCGCCAGCGTCACCTCTGCCGACTGGCGGATCAGCTCTGCCTGCCAGCTGCCCGCGGGCAAACGCGCCAGACGGCTGTAATGCTGCCGCCCCTGCTGCGCGGTTTCCGACGCTTCCTGAAACGCGAGGGTTTCAAGGATTTCTTTCGCCTGCTGCGGGTTCACGGACATGACGGCTCCTGTCTTGTGGTTCCTGTCTTACAATCTGGCCTTGCGCGATCTGGCCTTGCGGTTCCCCGCGTCATCAAACCGGGTTTATTTTAAACGCGCGGCTTGATGATGCTGGTGTAAACCTTGGGCTCTGCATGGTCGCTGTGGATGATCTGCCCCAGCGTGCTGCCCATTTTCACCTTCATCTGGCCATCTTCGCTTTTCACATCGCGCAATTCGCACACGGCGGAGAATGCCTTGATCAGGCTTTCAATCACGTTTTGCGTCTGCCCGCTTTGCAACAAGCCCGCTTCTCCGCGCACCTTCGCCCCGTCGGATACAAATTCGTTGATGGCGGTAACGGAACCGTCGTCACCATGCACAACGTATTGAATACCGTTTTTGGTCAGCGATGATTGCAGCTGCGGCGTGATTTCTTCTTTACCGATCACGATCATCTTGTTGCGCTGTTTGTCTTCCAGCACATACATGTAATCTTTTTGCTGGCTGCTGTTATGGCTGGCCAGAACGGTCAGGTCGAACCCGATTTTGGAGCAACCGTGCAGGCAGTAATAAGCCTCCAGATCCTCTGCCGCTTTGGGGAAATCTTCTTTATCCACACAGCGCAGCAATTCATCGGGCCAGATCACCTTGCGGTTATGTTCGGCATAGGCCGGCACGGCCAGCGCCGCCAGAACACTGCGGAAATCGACCAGGGTATGGCTGCCGCCCGGCTCCACCATGGAATCGTCCATGTCATAGCTGGGCACGGCTTCACCTTGCAACAACGGCTGCCCGCTGACTTTGTTCAAATCATCGTTGGGCAAAACAACCACGCGCGGGGAGCGTGCGCCGGCATCGTCAAACTCGTCATCTTCGAGAGGTTCAGAAATCATCGGCGGCGCCACGTATTTCGGCGGCTGCAGGCTGTTGATCGCACGGCCAAGGCTTTCAAGCGGGATCACATAGTCATCCTGTTTTTGAATGCCGCCGTGCAGGCTTTTCAAATTCGCCATCAAAACGCCGCGCACTTCCAAAAGCTCGTCCGTGCCGCCCAGATCCTTGAGCGTGTCGTATTTCAGCAGCTCCGCAATCGGCTTCACGCTATCGCTCAGCTTGGCTTCTTTGTGGTCGGGCGGGAAAATGCCGTTTTGTTCGCAAAGCGCGATCAAGGTCGCACGCGTCACCGGCATGCTGACCGTATCGTTCACAATGCTTTCCTGCACTTTACGGGCAAGGTTCGCGCCAAAACGGTGCCAGCCGGGCGCGCTGTCCGCAATGCTGTCGCGGTCGAGACCTGCAAAAGCCTGCGCCAGATCCAGCGTCAGGGCAGCGCCCTTTGCCGGACGCACTTCGGGCATCGATTGTACGGCCTGATTATAATCGTCAATCACGGTACGGAAGCTGACGCGCACTTTGCGCCCGCCTGCCGTGACTTCGTCTGACATATCGGCGTATTTTTTATTCGCCAGCATGTCGGATTCCGGATTGGAAAGTTGCATGCGGTCGTTCAGGTAAGACGCGTATTGATTAACCGCCTGCACCGTTTCCTGGAAATTTTGCAGGAAATAAATCTCATGCGGGGGAATGGCTTTTTGTTCGGCTCCGCTCAAGCCCAGTTTACGCAGCTGCACCAGCCATTCGCCAAATTCGGCAGGCTTGGCCGTGGCCAGATCTTCGAACAGGTTATACAGCGTCACCACGGGCAGACCCGTCCATACCTGCGAAATACGGTGTTTCCAATCGCGCAGTTCCGGTTCGCCAATGCGGTGGGGTTTCAGGCGGTCTTCCATCGAAATGGACAATTCCTGCGTGGTGTCGCCATCCACGGTATCGTTACCGGCAATGCCGATGTGCCAGCCGACTTTCAGGTCTTCGCGGCGGATGGTAATGCTCTTGGGGCTGTCGGATTCAACGCCGTCCGTGCCTTCTTCTGACATGTCGTTATTGATGGTGACATAATCGCGCTGGCCGTTGGCGAATTCAAGGAACGTCTGGAATTTATCCAGCGTACCGCGTTTGGATTTGTTGAATTCGTCCAAAAACAGCGGGCGGCCGGAATTGAGGGATTCAAACACTTCGCCGGGTACTGTTTTAATACCGAAGGCATTGCTTTGAACACTGATGCCTTCGCGGGCATAAATGGCTTCCATCACTTTTTGCGCACGGATGATGGCTTCGCCGCGGTCTTCAACAGTGATGTCTTTCTCGCCTTCTTTTTCACGGCGGCGTTCACCGATGGCGTCCCAGTTCATACGCTTCACACCACCGTTTTCAACAACGGAACCGGGGAAAGCGGTTTGCAAATCTTCGATGGTTTTTTGCGTGACGGCGCCCTGCGCCAGACGTTGTTCAAACTGCTCCTTCACGCCTTTGCCGTAGTCGATCACGGTGCGGAAAAACAGCTCGCGCATGTTCATGCCGCCGCAATCCACCATGATGGGGCCTTCCGGATGCACCAGACCGCCCACCATGCGGAAAATATGCGACTTACCCGACGACGCATCGCCAAAAATCGTCATGATCCGGTTATTGCTTTCGGGGCGGATTTTCGCCAGCAGGTCGCGCAGCATCAGCATCATCGAGGGCGTCGGCATCTGGCGGTACAAAATACCGTTGACGCGTTCGCTGCTCTGTTCGGAATAAACCGCCATGGATCCCGCGGTTTCGATGACCTGCACCACATGTTCCATCCGGCCATTGTCGCCCTTGCGCACTTCGGCCATCGGATAAGGCAAGCCGGGGAAGCCGACAGGTACGCGCAGCGCTTTCATATCTTCGGACGTAAGCGTCGAGATTTTTTTGCTGCTGAGCGAGACTTTTTGTTCGTTGTCCGTGGCC
>JAVEWI010000134.1:0-5433 GCA_034004625.1 Bdellovibrionales bacterium | reverse complement strand
TTTCAACATATCGGCAAGACGCACAACAGCAGATCCGGGTTTGAGCGGTTGTTGCTGGCTTTCATGCGGGCTCCAGCCTATCGCATAAATGACCTGGAATGTCGCGGGCACGCACCCGTTTTCATCGCCGTATTTTTCCTGATATATCCGCGCGGCTTCCATGATGACGCGGCGCTGCGTGGGTACTTTCAAACGCTGGAACACCGCATTGCTGGCGCCCATGCCGCGCAGGTCCTGCATCAGTTTAATCGGGTGGCTGTAATCCACCGTAATCATGTCGCTGTCCACCACGGGCAGGGCAAAGCCGCCCCGTTGCAACAAAGCCCCCATATCGCGCAGGTCGATAAACGGCGACACGCGCGGGCTGGCGCCGCCTGTAACATTCACCTCCGCCGTCATCAGGCAATCGCGCAGCTCGCGCAGACTTTCACCGCCCAGCACCGCCGCCATGAATAATCCATCAGGCCGCAAGGCACGGCGCAATTGCAACAAAGCCCCCGGCAAATCATTCACCCAATGCAGCGACAGGTTGCTGACCACCGCATCAAAACTTTGTGCGGCGAAGGGCAGGTATTCTTCATCCGCCGCCGCCGCCATCACCGGCGCGGGCACCGCCGCCGCCATGCGCGGGGACAAGTCGCAGGCAAAAACGGTTTCTGTCCCCGCCCGTGCGCAGATTTTTTGCGCCAAGACGCCGTGATAACTGCCCATATCCAGCACGCGGGCAAAGGGACGGCGGATCACATCCATCCTGTCCATCAACCTGTCCGCCACATCGCGCAGCAGGAAATCGTAATCCGCCGCGCGCAAGGCCGCACGGTCGCGGCGCAAACGCAGCAAGGCGCGGTCGAAGACTTCGATGGTGTTTTGATTGTTCATGACGACAGTTACGGGTTAACGCCGCCCCTTGCCCGTGGGGTCGCCCCCGCCGCGCGGCGGTGTGGGCGTGGGCGCCAATGGAGCCGGCGCCATGGGCGCAGGCGCCGCGGTGACGGGTGCTACAGCGGGCGCCGCGGTGACGGGCGGGATATCCAGTTTTTTCAAATGGCGCGCGACTTCTTCGATATCTTTATCTATTTCCGCAACCGTGACGGTTTCATTCATCTGGATATTGGCTGTGCTTTCGCGCAAAACACGTTTCGCCTGCGCATAACTGTCGGACAGGCGCGGGCCCACGCGCGGGGCGGCAATGCTTTCGATCAAAGCCTGTGCGGCTTTGCTTTGTTCCAGAATTTCAGGGTCGCTTTCAGGCGTCCAGACAGGTTCCTGCGGCTTCACGGCCACGCCGATACCGGCAGCCCCCGCCCCGCCACGTTGCCCCAGCACGCGCGACGGCACGGCGGAATACCCCACGTTCTTTGCCTCCACCGCGACTTTTTCGGTGGAGAGGGAGAAGCCCTTGCTTTTCAAATTCACCGGGTCACGGCTCAGCTGCAATCCCTGCCCGCGTTCCAGCGACATGTGCAAACGCGCAATAGCCTGCAAAAGCGGGCCGCTGAAACGGCCAAAGAAACTGACACGCCACAAATATTTCAGCGGCGTATAACTCCAGCGTGGCCCCGCGCCCACACGCGCGGGCGACGATACTACGAACGGGTAAACCCGCTGCGGCGTCACGCCGGTATGGGTGAAATAACTTTCGCCCAATTGCCCGACCTGTTCGGTCGGCACGCCGAATTTATTGGCAATGAATAATTTGGCGTCTTCGACGCTGCGCACGTTTTTGGGCAAAACAAAACTGGGCGCGTTCAACATGGCGCCGTCCCCGCCCAAGCGGTTGGGTACGGGCAGAATTTTCGGCTCCAGCGCGACCAGCAGGTTATCGTCCCAGTCACGGGTCAGCGGTATCACAACGGCGATATTTTCAATGCCGTCTTCTGTCACGATAAATTCAATATCCTGCGCCGAAAGACCGCGCGTACCGCGCCCGACTTTGCCTTCTTCGACAAAAACGGATTTGACGGGTTTCAGCGTGATGGCGCCTTTTTTCTCTTCTTCAAATTCTGCCGGCTGGACATCTTCCAGCATTTCTTCGGCATCGCGGCCTTTTTCGCGCGCATCGGTGGTTTCGGGCAATTGCGCCCCGACCCAGCGCGGCAACGTCATTTGGTACCGCGACATCAATTCGAATACATGCAGTTCAAGACGCGGTTCGGGCAGCAACCCCACTTGCGCGGCCAGCAGAATATCGGTGGCCTCCAACTCGGTAATCGTGCCGATCTCGGTAAAATTGACTTCGCTGTCTTTTTGGATAGGCCAGGATGTTTTTTGCGGGTTTTCGACTTCGACAAAAACGGGTTCGATGGCTTCGTCAATACGGTCGGGCGACGGGAAATATGTATCCCCCACATACCAGCTTTCATCCGTTTTCGGACGCAGGCTGGCATAACCGCGCACGTAATCGAAAATCATTTTGCGGTTTTCTTCGATATCGTCCGTCATATTGACGGTATCCATGGTAATAGGCTCGATCAAATGCCCTGACCATTTTTTACCGTCAATGTTATAAGACCCGCGGTGCACCGCATTCACAATCGGGCGCGGGTATCCGCTGCGCACATAAACGACCAGACGGTTATCGGGCGTAATGCGGTATGGCACCACGTCACAATATTCACCCGGGCGTTTGACCAGTTCGTGCAGCTGGCCCGAATTTTTATCGCGCACGATCATGATCTGCAAATCGCCCACGGGTTTTTGCGACGGGCGGCGTTCTTCCAGCACCAGACTTTGCTTATCTGCTACTTTTTGCGCGATGATAAAATAATTGGTCGCGGGATTGCCCATGGGGACGTAATCCTGCGTATACATCTGGAACCGCCCCTTAAAGCAGTTTTTGACAACCCACGGGTTCCAATACGGCGCGGAGAAAACCATGCGCATGCCAAGCCGCGCAAATTCACGCCGGAAATCCTGATAGGTGGCAAAGGTATATTCTTCGCGCAATTCCTGTTCCCAGTTGGAACGGCTGTTTTTGCGGTGAATGAATTCCAGCGCCCATTTATGCATCAGGCGGAACAAACGCGTGCCTTCGCGGCGTGGCATCATTTCTTCGATAAAGAAACCTTCGCAGCCATCGGCCATGGGGCGGGATGTTTGCGAAAACTGCACCAGCAAATCCGCATCGGACAAACTGCGCGGGTCCATCCCGCGGCTGGGCAGGTTGGGCAGTTCCATCAATACAAATTCATCATCCGCCGGCAACATATAATCGCGGATCAGCATCGTGCCGCCGACTTTCAACTTGCGTATCTGTTTTTCCAGCAGGTTGAAAACTTCATCCGCGTTATACCCCCAATGGGAATAAACGCGGTGCAGGACGTTGGAATTGATAATGCCATCGACCGAGTCATCTTCCAGATCGGGAATGCCGATATCGGTCTGGCGGAAAGACAGGTTGGGCAGGCGGTAATTTTTACGCGCGAATTCGATGGATTTCGCATCGCGGTCGATACCGATAATTTCGGTGCGGGGGTTGAGCAGCGCGAGGGCATAGGTCACCTCCCCCGTTTCGCAGGCCATGTCCACAATGCGCGAACCGGCGGGCAGCAGGAAGTGCGCCGAAATCAGGGCGGCTTTACGCTGGATAAACTCCGGCATTTCAATGACAAGGCGTTCACGTGCGGTCTCGTCCTTTGCCGCGGAGGCAAAGTTCTTGATACTGGCAGCAATCTGCTCCTTGATGTCTGTTCTATCGACCTTTGACACAGTTTTGCCCTGAGGAAACCTATCCACTACTATTATAGCGAATATATGTGCCAATTCTCCAGAATTGCCACATAGCGAACGAATATTACAATTATAAATACGTAAAATCAATAGCTTCTTCAAGAATCTTTATTTATTGATTCCCGTATTCTTTGTCGGCATCGTCTGTTTATGACCGAAAACACCTCCATCCCCTCTTTTCTGGCCCGTATGTCCCGCATCTGGGGACGGGCGGCGCAGTCTGTGCGCGGGGCGGCCTTGGCGGCGCTTGATACCCTGCTGCCGCCGCGCTGCCTGGGCAGCGGCAAAATTGTGGATGCGCCGGGCATGCTGGATGCGGGGTTTTGGGCTGAACTGGCCTTTATCAGCCAGCCTGCCTGCGATTGCTGCGGCCTGCCGTTCAGCTTTGGCGTGGACGCAGGCAGCCTTTGTGCCGCCTGTATCGACACCCCGCCCGATTTCGACCGCGCCCGCGCCGCCGTGGTTTATAACGATGCCAGCCGGAAATTAATCCTCGATTTCAAATATGGCGATAAAACACACGCGGTTAAAACATTCCTGCCGTGGATGCAGCGCGCCGCCGCCGGCATGCTGGACGAAACCGATATTTTAATCCCCGTCCCCCTGCATCCTCGCCGTTTGTGGAAACGCAGGTTTAATCAATCCGCCCTGCTGGCACAGGTTTTGGCGCGGACAAGCGGTCGCCGCTGCCTGCCCGATGCCATGCGCCGCCTGCGCGCAACCCCGCCGCAAAAAGGCCTCAGCCGGAACGAACGCCATAAAAACGTGCGCGGCGCCTTTGGCATTCCCGCCCGCCATGCCGAAACCCTGCGCGGTAAAAACGTGATGATTTTGGACGATGTTTTCACATCCGGCGCGACATTGAACGAATGCGCCCGCGTGCTGAAAAAAGCCGGCGTAGCCAAAGTTTTCATCATCACCCTCGCCCGCGTCACGCATGAAGAATTTTAACTACCCGCATGCCCGAACAAAACATTGACAAAGCAAAACCTCCCGATTAAATTTCCGAAATACTTTTTACTCCCTTTCGGCTGTCTTCGCCCCCTTCCCGCATTTGGAAAAAAACATGTCTGATATGCCTACATTCCGCGCACGCCTGACTTATTTCGCGCATTTGTTCAAAGCGCTGACCCGTCAACATCACGCAGAATTAATTCCCGCGTTGAAACCTTACATCCCCGATGATGCGGTCATTGTTGATGTCGGCGCCCATGCGGGGCAGTTTTCCAAACTGTTTTCAAAAATGGCGCCTGCCGGACATATCTATGCTTTCGAACCCGGCGCCTATGCCCTGTCCATCCTGAAAAAAGTCAAAGCCGTCAAACGTCTGCGCAATGTCACCATCGCGCCTTATGGCCTGAGCGATAGCGCGGGCGAAGCGGCCCTGCATACGCCTATTAAAAATTCCGGTAGCCTTGGTTTCGGCCTTAGCAGCCTGAGCGCCGATAACAACAACCGCCGCACCCATGCCACATCCATTGCCCTGACAACACTGGATTTGTTTTTTGAACAAAACCCGCCGCAAAAAATCGATTTCATCAAGGCGGATATCGAAGGGTGGGAGCTTAACATGCTCAAAGGCGCGCAAAAAACGCTCGCCCGTTACCGCCCTGCCGTGATGATTGAAATCAACGACGATGCCTTGGTCAAAGCCGGTGCCAGCCGTCAGGCTTTGATCGATTTCATGCAGGCGCAGGGATATAA
>JAVEWI010000133.1:0-5491 GCA_034004625.1 Bdellovibrionales bacterium | reverse complement strand
CGCATTGGCCTCCACATAATCCACAGTGCGGACATAGCGGGTGAAGATGCCTTTCAGCAGGGACATTTTTTCACGCGCCACGCGGGGATCGTCCCCTGTCAACTGGCCGTGCAGCTCGCTTTGCAGGCTGCCATAGGCACGCACCAGCGTTTCGGGCGTGATTTTGCCGCCTTGGGCAACTGCGGTTTCTTCCAGTCTGTCGAGAGGGCGCCAATCCACCAATTGCTGGCGCAGGGCGGTATCGGGCGGGGCCAGCGCAACGATGATGTCTTTGAGCGGTTGCTGCGGCGGGGCCGGTTTCATGATTTCATCGGCATAGGCAATGCCGCGCGCCACATCGGGCGCTGTCGTGGCGCCGTGGCGCAGGAACCCGCGGATTTCGCCATCGCCCATCAAATACATCGCCATGGCTTGCAGGCGCGGCACGGTCAGGGCTTCGGCTTCGGTGACGCGGAAATAGGTATCGCGTGCCTGATCGGCGCTGAGCGCGCGGAAAGCATCTACGCCCATGGTGGTGATTTCGGTTTTCAAAGCCTTCAGCGCGGGACTGGAATAATGCATGTAATCGCTGCGCACGTTTTCCTGACGCCATGCCGCGGCATGGTCGATGACGGATATATCGTGTCCGTGGCGCACCATGTCGCCCAGCGCCGCGACATCGGCAAGGGTTTCTTTGTGGTGGATCACGCTGGTTGCGGTCAGCAGGTCGGGCGACAGGATCAGCTGGGTCATGTCGCGCGGGTTGCCCTTGGACAGGGTTTCCATCTGTTTTTCCGTCATGCGGTAACGGGTGTCCAGGCAATGCCAGCCTTCGTGAATATTGGTGAATTCGATTTTCTGGGCATAGGTAAAGCCCGGAATGATGAAAGGATAAGCATGGTCGGATGCGGGGATAATCAGGCAGGGCTGCGCTTCGGGGTTGTTCATATTGGGATAGGCCGAAGGGTTCTGCGTATATGTTGAAATCCCTGCGTCTGTGCGGAATGGTTTTGCCGCATTGCCGCTTGCCGTGGCGGCCATGCTGCCGTCAGGCAATTTGCCGTGCTGTGATGCTTCGTAATGAATGGCCGCACGCAAGGGCACACCCAAGGCTACGGCCACGTCGATTTTGGCGGGGTCGAGGATGACAATCGCGTTATGCATGGCGACATCGCTGCCGCGTTTCAGGTAATCGTTGAGCTCTTTTTGCAATGTCTGCAATTCGGCCGAATAGGCATTGGTGGCGCTGGCGGCCAATTCGGGATAACGCTGCTGCGCATCGCCCAGCAAAATGGCGCGGATTTCCGCGCGGCGGGCGGTTTCTTCGGCGGTCATCTGTATGGGGGCGGGCGGGGCCAGCCCCTGTACGGTGCCGGTTTGTACCATAGAGGTTTGCGCCATGGCGGCTTGTGTCTGCGCATCGGACGGCGCGGCGGCGGCAGGCGATGTGCCGTTCATGGTGGTGGCGCAGCCGCTGATGAGTGTCGCGCCCAGTAGCATCGTGGCAAAGCGGCGGCGCGCCGATTTGGTAAAGGCTTCGGTCAGCGAAGGTCTGCGCAGATTTTGCGGGTTTTCTACGGGTGAGCCTTTTGCTTTCGGGTCATGCGTCATCGGGATGCCTTGGAATAAACGAATCTTTTAAGGATTGAAATTTGAAATATAGTATCATTTTTTAACATATATGCGAAATGTTTTTCTCCTGCCCGCAGGCCGGCTTCGCAAAAATCATTTTACTTAAAAAACTTCTTGAAAAATAGCCGATTATCAATAAGATGCGCCCACCCTGCGCCGCACAATGACGTGCCGGGGGATTCTTAATATGTAGCAGCATCAGTATATAAAGGCTCGAAAGTATATGTCGTCCAAGCTTAGAAACATCGCCATTATCGCCCACGTTGACCACGGTAAAACCACGCTGGTTGACCAGCTTTTGCGTCAGGCGGGCCAGTTCCGCGAGAACCAGCATGTCGCTGAACGCGTCATGGACTCTAATGATCTTGAACGTGAACGCGGGATCACCATTCTGGCGAAAGTTACGTCGGTTATGTGGAACGACACACGTATTAATATTGTCGATACTCCCGGCCACGCGGATTTCGGTGGCGAGGTTGAGCGTATCCTGAGCATGGTGGACGGCGTTGTGGTTCTGGTGGATGCAGCCGAAGGTCCCTTGCCGCAAACCAAATTCGTTTCGGGCAAGGCTTTGCAGCTGGGGCTGAAGCCGATTGTGGTCATCAACAAAGTTGACCGTCCCGATGCACGCCCCGATGAAGTGCATGAAGAAGTTTTCGATCTTTTTGCCGCGCTCGAAGCCACCGACGAGCAGCTTGATTTCCCCGTACTCTATGCTTCGGGCCGCGATGGCTGGGCCGCGACCAGCATGGAAGCTGAACGCACCGACATGAAGCCCCTGTTTGACCTGATCTGCGATTTCGTACCCGCGCCGAAAGTGGACGTCACGGCGCCTTTCTCGATGCTGGTGACCTTGATCGAAAACAACCCCTATCTGGGTCGTCTGGTGACGGGCCGTATTATGTCCGGCAGCATCAAAACGAACCAGAGCGTTAAGGGGCTGGACCTTGAAAGCAACCTGGTTGAAAACGCGCGCGTGACCAAAATTCTCGCTTTCCGCGGTATTGACCGCGTGCCGCTGGACGAAGCCAGCGCGGGCGACATCGTATCCGTAGCCGGCATGACCGATACGACGGTTGCCAATACGGTATGTGATCCCGCCGTTATGGCGGCATTGCCGGCACAGCCGATTGACCCGCCGACGATTTCCATGTCCTTCTCGGTCAACGATGGCCCCTTTGCAGGTAAAGAAGGCACCAAGGTAACGTCCCGTATGATCCGCGACCGTTTGTTCAAGGAAGCGGAAACCAACGTGGCGATGAAAGTAAAAGACGGCCAGACGTCCGAGACGTTTGAAGTCTTTGGCCGCGGTGAACTTCAGATGTCCGTTCTGATCGAAACCATGCGCCGCGAAGGTTTCGAACTGATGATTGGCCGCCCGCGCGTTCTGTTCCAGACCGATGCCGCGACCGGCGAAAGACTGGAGCCGATCGAGGAAGTCATGATCGACGTGGATCAGGATTATTCCGGTACTGTGGTTCAAAAAATGGCGCTGCGCAAAGGCGAAATGATGTCCATGCAGCCGTCCGGCGCGGGCAAGGTGAAAATGACTTTCATCGCCCCCACGCGTGGTCTGATCGGCTATCACGGCGAATTTCTGACCGACACGCGCGGTACGGGTATTATCAACCGCCTGTTCCACAGCTATGCACCGTTCAAAGGCAACATCGATGGCCGCCGCACCGGCGTTCTGATCGCCATGAGCACGGGGCAGGCAACGGCCTATGACCTGTGGAACCTGGAAGAGCGCGGCGTTATCATGGTGCAGCCGGGTACCGATGTGTACGAAGGCATGATCGTGGGCGAACATAACCGCGACAACGACCTGCCCGTGAACGTTTTGAAGGGTAAAAAACTGACCAACGTCCGTGCGTCCGGTACGGATGAAATGGTAAAGCTCATCCCGCCGCGTATCCTGACGCTGGAACAGGCGATTACCTATATTGCGGATGACGAATTGGTAGAAGTCACGCCGAAATCCATCCGTCTGCGTAAACGTATCCTCGATCCGAACGAACGCAAACGCGCGGAAAAAATGGCAGAGGCCGGTTAATCAGCCCGCTTTGCCCAAAGATAAAAAAGGCCGGAGAGATTTCTCCGGCCTTTTTATTTGTTTAGTCTGTCTGCGTGGCGTTTACGCGGCCTTTGGCGCGAAACGTTGCTGGCCTTTTTTATACAGGGCGTCAAATTCCTGTTCCATCCCGCTGTTGATGCCGCGGCATCCATCGACCACGGATTTGGACCAGTCGAAATATTCCAGTTTGCGCGCGTTGTCCCAATCCGGCGGCGGGCTGTCGAGGATGGATTTCAGGTTTGATGTTTTATCCGCGATTTTGACCAGCCGTGCGCGTTCCGATTTATGCGGCGCGTTTTCGGCCTGCAATCTTTTGCGTTCCGCCTTGGGCAGGCTTTTGTCATCCGTGCATTCGCGCACGATGTCGGCTACGTTTTCGCCAAATGCGCGTTTCAATTCTTCGTAAGTTGTGCCGGTGTCTTCGATGGTGTCGTGCAGCGCGCCCGCCATCAAAAGCGTGATGTCCTTGCCGTCCGTGTGCCGCGCCAACATGTCGGTGACGTCGATCAGGTGGTTGATATAGGGCTCGGCCCGCTCGCCCTTGCGGCGCTGGTCTGTATGTTTTTGCGCGGCAAACATCAAAGCCTGCGTCAGGCTGGGCACTGTGCTGGGGGCGGTCATGCGGGCTCTCCTTTTTCTATGATGCCCAAAGCATGACGCAAAAAACGCACAGGGGCAATCCCCGCAAACATGAGGGGCAATCCCCGCAAAACGGGTGGGAGACGGGATTAAGATATGTGAAAAATGGTGCCGTTGAGAGGAATTGAACCTCCGACCCACGCATTACGAATGCGTTGCTCTACCCCTGAGCTACAACGGCTTGCCGCGCGAAGCCTGCGCGAAATCAAGATAGCGCGGACAATAGGGGAAATTGGCGGTTTTTGCAAGTCCTGCCTGCACGGGGGTTTGATTGGCCTGTAAAGCGGAATATTTTTTATATTTTTCAAGCGCTTTTGCCGCATTTTGTGCCCCAAAACAGGGGCAGGGGGTTGACGTCCCCCCCTGTGCCCGTGCCACTCTGTAGGCCCTGACAACAACAAGAGAGGAATCAGCATGGCCGACGCGCCCTATCAGCCGATTTCAACCGCGACCCCGAACGGCCAGACCGCAGAAGAGTTTTTTGACGCCAACCCCGATATCGAAACGCTCGAAACCTTTATGGTGGATGTGAATGGCGTTTTGCGCGGCAAGCGCGTACCGGTCAGCAAGGCTTTGTCCGTTTTTAAAGGTGGCGTGCGCATGCCGCGGTCAGCTTTTGCGGTGGATATCTGGGGGCATGACGTGCTGGAAGCCGGACTTGTCACCCAAACGGGCGATAACGATGGCGTATGCCGCGCGGTAGCGGGCACCCTGTGCCGCACCCCGTGGATGAGCGTCCCGACCGCGCAGGTCATGATGACCATGCAGGCGGCAGAGGACAAGGGATTCTTCGCAGACCCGCGTCAGGTATTGAAACGCGTTCTGAGCTTTTTTCAAAAAGAAGGCCTGACGCCGGTTGTGGCTTTTGAACTTGAATTTTATTTGCTGGATAGCAAGCGTGACGAACGCGGCTTCCCCCAGCCGCCGTTGTCCCCGCGCACGGGACAGCGCGTGCAGGCATCGCAGATGTTCGGCCTTGGTGAAGTAGAAGATTTCGGCGCCGTGCTTTCCGACATCAACCGCGCCTGCACCCTGCAGGGCATTCCGGCGGATACCACCATTTCCGAAAACGGCCCCGGCCAATATGAAATTAACCTGTACCACGTGCCCGATGCGTTATTGGCGGCGGATTACGCCACCATGCTGAAACGCGTTATCAAAGGCGCC
>JAVEWI010000132.1:0-5497 GCA_034004625.1 Bdellovibrionales bacterium | reverse complement strand
GAGGCTGTCGCGGAGTTTATCCGCCTTCATCGCCTCGCTCGACGTCGATGTAAAAAGACCAATATCGTTTTTGGCGCAGAAATCGACAAAGGGCGCACGCAAATCAAACACGATGCAATCAAAAGCATAGCAGTCGATTTCTTTGTGCAGCGCTTGCAGTTTGTCCAGCGCATCGGCCTGGTAAACCGCGCCTTCTTTCACTTTCCAGCCCGGCATTTCGACATTGTCTTTGCCGAACAAATCTTCGGTTTTGATCGCGGGGATCAATTTCAAACCCGGGTCCAGCGCGCGCATATCGCGCAGGTTTTCCCAGTTGAAACTGTTGAATACGAAATCTTCCGCCTGCACATAGCCTGCGTCGATATAGGGTTTGATAACCTGATAGGTCGCCTTGGCGACGCCGTCGCCTTTCAGCTCGATATCAATCATCAGGTTTTTGCCCGTCGCCGCGTTATAGGCGGAATTGGCGGCGACCATGAAATCAATCGCATCGGTCAGGCTGGGAATCCCCTGCCCGTTACCAATATCCATTTTGCTTAGGTCGGCAAGGCTGTGGCCGGAGACCAGCCCCAATTCTTCTGTCTTGCGGTTCGCGCCGGCGATTTTTTTGTTAAGGGCGTTATCGTGAATAACCGCCACTTCGCCTTCGCGGGTCAGATGCACGTCAAATTCCAGACCATCGGCGCCGTGTTCCATCGCGCAGGCAAAAGCCGCCAGAGAATTCTCCGGCAGAGTTTCTGCGCCGATTTTGGGCAGGGTGCTGGTGGGCCCCATGCCGCGATGTCCGATAATCACAATACCCATTTTCAACCAATAGGACGGATGTTATTACATGCTTGCTTTCACCCGAACATTATTCCATAAGCACTTGACACGAACAAGGAATTTATCATGTTGCAGCGCACACAAGGCTTCAGGATCATCGGGCACCGTGGCTATGGCCCCACGGATATTTCCATAAAATCACTGGAAAACAACAATCTTTTGCCGGAAAACAGCCTCGCGGCGTTCAAATATGCTTTTGACCACGGCGCGGACGGCATTGAATGTGACGTGTTTTTATCCGCCGATGGCGTGCCCATGGTGATTCATGATGATGAAATCTGGCTGCATGCCGCGCCGGAATTCGCCCCCGCCCTGCAAAACCATTACGTATCCAAAATGACCGCCGCCGCCATTGGCGCGGTCGATATCGGATATGGCCACCGCATTCCGGCGCTGGCGGATTTGTTCACGCTGGCTTTTACCTACGACCGCCGGATGATTTTGAACCTTGATATCAAAGACACCACCTGCGTTGCCGCCGTGTGCGATTTGATGCAGCAGCATGCCGCCGCGCTGGCCGCGCATGATGTGATTGTATCGTCCTATAACTGGGACATTCTGCGCGATTTCCGCGCGCGGGATAAAAACGTCATGCTGGTGCCCGCGATTAAATCCAAAATTCTGTTTGGCGCAGAAAACCTCGGCCCCGGATACGTGCCGCTGGTCGACCATTACCGCGATGGCGCAAAGGCGGAGCTTGAAGCCCTGCACGCCGAGATCACCATCAGCGCCTATGACACCACCACAACCGATTTCAAACCCGCATTGGGCGTATGGGCGGCGGCGGCGGGCATCGGCCTGCAAATTTCTACGGCCAATAGCCGCGTGGATGCCGGCAGCAGCGATTACACCGTCCTGCACCATTTAAAAGAACTGGCCGACAGCGGCACCGTCCCCTATGTCGCCGTCAAGGTGGACGAGCCCGACAAAATCCGCGCGGCGATTGAGGGTTAACACCTAGATTTCATTCGTAAATCAGGCTTGATTGATTTCAGGAGGGGAACAGGTTAGGCTCCCGCATCGTTTGTTTATTGTTTTGTCTATAAATTAAAACCGGAGGATGCATCATGACCGAAGCCCTGAAAGCAGAAGCCCCCAAGGCCGCCACAAGCGCTTTGCCGTCCAATCCCATCGTGATGATCCCCGCCCGCATGGCGTCCACCCGTTTGCCGGAAAAACCGCTGGCGGATATTCATGGCTTGCCCATGATTGTACATGTCATGAAACGCGCGGAAGAAGCCGGCATTGGCCGCGTGGTCATTGCCTGCGCCGAGAGCGAAATTAAGTCCGCTATCGAAGCCGCCGGCGGCGAAGCCGTCATGACCGACCCCGCATTGCCCAGCGGGTCTGACCGCATTTTACGCGCATTAAACCAGATCGACCCCGAAGGCGCGCATGACGGCATTATCAACGTGCAGGGTGATTTGCCGACGATTGATCCGGCATTGATCCATACGGCTTTTAACCTGCTGTCGGACAGCAGCGTCGATATCGGCACGCTGGCCGCATTTATCACGCGCGAAGAAGAAATCAACAACCCGAACGTGGTCAAGGCAATTGCCGAAATTGATTACGACCGCGGAGAACGCCGCGGCCGCGCGCTTTACTTCACCCGCGCCACCGCCCCCACGGGCGAAGGGCCGCTGTTGCACCACATTGGCCTGTACACCTATCGCCGCGAAGCATTGCAGCGTTTCGTATCCGCGCCGCCCGCCATGCTGGAAAAACGCGAAAGACTGGAACAGCTGCGCGCGCTGGCATTGGGCATGCGCATTGACGTGGCCGTGGTGGATACCGTGCCGCTGGGCGTGGATACGCCCGAAGATCTGGACGCAGCCCGCACGATGTTGAAAGCCGTATAAAAATACATGCAAGGCATCACCGCCCCCTCTCTCTCGGCTCTTTGCCTTGATTTTGAAACCGCGAATTACGATGCGGCCAGCGCAATTGCGCTGGGGCTTTGCGCGGTGGATAGCGCGGGCGATACAATATTCAAACAATCATGGCTGATCCGGCCCGAAGGCAGGCTTTATATCCGCCCCGATTTTATTGACATTCACGGCATTACACCGGATATGGTGCGGGATGCGCCGACATTCCGCGAGCTGTGGCCAACATTTGCGCCGTGGTTTGATGCCGCGCCCTTGCTGGTCGCGCATAACGCGGGGTTTGACCGCCGCATTTTGGCGGGCACCATGGCGCGTGCGGACATTGAAACGCCTTCGAAAAAATGGCTTTGCACCGTACAGCTCGCGCGGCGCAGCTGGCCCGGATTGTTCAACCACAAACTGTCCACCGTTTGCGCCCATATCGGGTTCGACCTGAACCACCACGATGCGGGCAGCGACAGCGAAGCCTGCGCCCATATCCTGCGCGCCGCAGATTATTTCCAGCAACCCAGCGAGACACCCGATTATGCCCACGGCTAAAAAACCCACCGCAGCAAAAACCAATAAAATCGCGTTTCAAGGCCGCGCGGGGGCTTATTCCCATACCGCCTGCCTGACGGCTTTTCCCGATCTGGAACCGCTGCCCTGCCCGACATTTGCCGATGCATTCCGCGCGGCGGAAACGGGCAAGGCGGATTTCGCCATGATCCCCATCGACAATTCCATCGCGGGGCGCGTGGCGGATATTCACAATTTGCTGCCCGCATCGTCTTTGTCGATTGTGGCGGAACATTTTATTCCGGTGCATCATTGCTTGCTGGGCGTTAATGGCGCAAAACTGGACGATGTCAAAACGGTCTATAGCCACGTACATGCCCTGCCCCAATGCAAAAAATTCATTGCCGAACATAAATTGAAACCCGTTGTTTTCGAAGACACGGCAGGCAGCGCGGCGCGCGTCGCCGAAATGAACGACCCCGCGCATGGCGCGATTGCCAGCGCCCTCGCCGCCGAACTATACGGCCTTAAAATTTTGAAAAAAAATATCGAAGACGAAAGCGGCAATACCACGCGTTTTATCGTGCTGACCAAGGGCCGCAAATTGCCGGAGCCCGCCCGCGGCACGCGCTATTTGACGTCGCTGATTTTCAAAGTCCGCAACATTCCCGCCGCGCTTTACAAGGCGCTGGGCGGATTTTCGACCAACGGGCTGAACATCACGAAACTGGAGAGTTATCTGGAAGGCAACAAATTCCATTCCGCCAGTTTTTATTGCGAAATCGAAGGCCACCCACAGGATATCGCGTTTGAACACGCGATGGACGAGCTGCGCTTTTTCGCCGCCGATGTGCGCATGCTGGGCACCTATCCCCGCCACAGTTACCGCGACACGGTGAAATAATTTACCGTAACGCAGCGCGATTTCCCAGGTGGCGCAATTTTCCATTTCCGCACAAGGGTTCCCGTGCTAGGGTTTTTGCGAATGAAAGGGGCTGCAGGCTCCTGCAAGGCTTCGATTTTCCGAAAGGCGACTGAACATGGCGACCTATGCTGAACTGGCTTCCAAATTGCTCCGCGATGCGGCGACATTTTTCAGAAACGTGGGCGCCCAGAACGAACCCCTGCGCGAGCAGATGAATGACAACGCCACGGTTTACGAACAAGTGGCTGACCTGCTTGAAAAAGACCCCAACGGCCAATTGGATCTGGGCGAAGGTTAAGGCCGCAAAGGCTTCCTCTCGCTCTACAGGATCCGCGCCGGTTTATATCCGGCGCGATGGCGCCGCGGCAAGCCCACCGCCGTCTTTGGGCTTTTTACCGTAAAAATATGCCGATTTGGCTGATTTCCGTGCCTCAATCCTTGAGGCTGGCAGCCGTTATTTGCTACAATACAGGGCGATACAGGTCTGGCTGTTTTTGGGGAAAAACAGGCCGGACGGCGGCGCGCCACGGCCAGCGTTAAATGCAAGGCCCGCACCGCCCGCCACAGCATTTGGGGGGACTTGGCTTTGGGGATATTCATGGGCATTTTTTCACGCGGCAGCAAACATAAACTGCACGGCAAATCACGCCGCGGCAAAACACCGCTGCTGCCCGCCGCCTTGCAAAGCTTTATCGCCCACCGCCTGACCGATACGGCGGGCGCGCTTTATGCCCTTTGCGGCCTTGGGCTGGGGCTTGCGCTTTTTTCCTATCACCCTGCCGACCCTTCGCTCAATACCGCCGTCGCCGCGGATAGAGATGTGCAAAACATGCTGGGCCGCAGCGGCGCCTATGTATCAGACCTGATGCTGCAAACACTTGGCTTTTCGGCATGGTTCCTTGCGCTTGCGCTTGGCATCTGGGGATACCGCATTTTGCGCCGCCATAGCATGAGCGGTATCGGCACGCGCCTGCCCTTGCTTTTGTGCGGCGTTTTGACCGGCGCCATCATGCTGGCCCGCGTCCCTGCTTTTGAAAGCTGGGGCATTGGCGCCTATATGGGCGGTTCTGCCGGTGCGCTGCTGTTCAACCTGCTGGCGCAGCCGCTGCAGGGGTGGATTGGCGGCATGGCGTTTTCCTTTATCGCCATTTCGGCCCTGATTGTTTTTCTGGCCTGCTATATCCCCGCGCTGGGACTGAGCCTTGGCGAATGGATCAATGGCCTGCGCCGCACGCGTGACATCAGCGCCACCATCACCCGCAAAACAGCCGAATTGCTGGAAGCTTTCCGCGGCTGGCACGCGCGCTACAGCACGTTCAAACGCGAAGCACCCGCAGCCCCGCGCGCCACCCGCCCCCGC
>JAVEWI010000131.1:0-5506 GCA_034004625.1 Bdellovibrionales bacterium | reverse complement strand
GCATTTTTTGTTGCCGGAATTTACGGCAGCGGAAAATATCATGCTGCCCATGCAACGTCTGGGAAAATTAAGCGGCAGCGCCATGCGCAAACGCACCGATATGCTTTTGGATATGCTCGGCCTTGGCGCCCATACGCATAAATTCCCGCGCCAATTATCTGGCGGGCAAAGCCAGCGTGTGGCTATTGCCCGCGCCCTTGCCAATGACCCGCCGATTATTCTGGCCGACGAACCTACTGGAAATCTGGATAGCGCGTCGAGCCTGACAGTGCAGGATATTTTGCGGAACCTGGCCCATGAGCATGACCGTGCCGTTGTGATTGTGACGCATGACCCTGCCTTCGCGCAAAAAGCCGACCGTATTATTCACATCGTGGATGGTCACATCCAGGATACGTAAAAACGGCGCGCAATATCCAAAAAATATATAATAAAAAAAAAACCGCCGGTTTGATCCGGCGGTTTTTTAAACAGGTGCAGCACGGTTAAAGCGCTTTTCCATTCACGCTCAAAGCAATATCCACATTGCCGCGCGTTGCCTTGGAATAAGGGCAGAAATCATGTGTTGCGCGCACAAGATCTGCTGCCACCGCGTCATCAAGGCCTTTGACAGCAACATCAATCGCACCGCTGAGATGAAAACCACCGTCCGCCTTGTGCAGATTGACCGTGACGTTCACAACAGGCGCGCCCTCAAGCGTGATTTCTTTTTGCTTGGCCAGAAACGCCAGCGCGCCGCCAAAGCACGCCGCATAGCCTGCAGCAAAAAGCTGTTCCGGATTGGTGCCGGGGCCGTCACTGCCCGGAGGGGAGAGATCAAAAGAAAGTTTTTTGTCATCGGTCTCGGTATGTCCGCCGCGGCCGCCCTGTGCTGCTGCACGGGCCGTGTAGATTACTGTCATGGGAAAACCCTCCGTTTGAAAAACAAAACGGCTTTATTTCTAACATGATGGCGGAGTACAGGCTATCTTTTCCAACATGACTACTGCGCGCTCACAGTTACGGTAATGACATCGCTGTAATTTCCCGGATTTTCAATGCCCGTCATGGAACCAATTGTGATCTGGGTTTGCAGCCTGTCCCCCGCAGCGGGCGTCACACCGCTGCGCGCCAAAGCCTGCACCGCATTCCCGCCTGATAAATCCACGGAAACGCCGTCCATGCTGATGTTATAAGGCACATAGTGCCCTGGCTGCATCACATGCTGCAAACGCTGCGCATTTTGAGACTGCAAGGTTACGCGGTAAGCATTATTGGAGCGCACGAGCGTGTCGTAAGAACGCACCGCACCGCTTGAAAGCGTGCCAAAATCTACTGTTTGCGCGGTATCTCCTAAATTAAAAGCGCCGCCCGTATCCACCAGCGACAAGTCCATACTGCTTTCCACCCTTGTCTGGAACGTAATGCTGCGCGTATCTACCTGCTGATAAAGCCCCAGCAATAACCCTGCGTAAAGCGTGACGGTCAAAGATCCGTCCTGAAACCGCGTTGCGCTGCCAGATCGTACCTGCTGCGGCGGGATGGTCCAGAAAAAGCTTTTATTCTGGCTCTGCCCCACCCCAAGAAGCGCAGGAAAAAGTCCTGTGACGACTTCGCCCGCACCTGCGCTGCCAAGCGGCTTCACCACTGCCGTTTTTGCAGCTGTCGTATAGATATTATAATCCAGTTGTTCGGCACCGCGCAGCATGCGCCGCTGATTGGCATTGCCGCTGCTGCCTGCGGAAACTGTAATAAAATAATCACAGGTAATCAGGGTAATCGGTGATGTCACCTGAAACGAAACCGTTTGCATATGCTCTACCGGATCGTAAACATTATATTCCCCGCCGCCTGCGGAAAAAGTCGCCGTTGACGGCACACCGGAAAGCCGCAGCCCAAGGCAAAGTGCCTGCGCAGAACCCGGAAGAATACAGAGCAGGCATAAAAACAGCATAAATATGATGTATCTGTACGGCATGTTTTACTCTCCTATCTTTCCGGATCCGCTGCCTGATCCGGTAAAACGACATCACCCGCGTCAAAAAAACCAACCGATTTTTGCGCCGGAATATCCAGCAGCATTTGCCGGCGCGGAAACCTGTGCAAGCCAAGCGTATAACGACCCGGCGCAAGGCCAGTGATATGAAACCCGCCTTCTGCGTTTGTAAAAAATTCGCGCGCCTCTGTATTACCGGCCGCGGCGCGGATTTCACCGCCCATCAGCGCGGCTGGCGCGCCATCCGGCAAAAGCAGGCGGCCTTCGGCATAAATATTTCCCGCATGCCCCACCGTCAGCACAGTGCCGCTGCGATAGGACGGAAAGACGGTATAAAGATCGCGTCCAACGTCATAGCCCATCGGCAGGAAACGCGTATCCACCCGCACCGGATAATACATATAGGCCGTAGCATCCGGTAAAACCGCAGGGCCGAAATGATCCATCCGCGCCCGGAACGAATCCGCGCCGGTTTGCGCCATGGCTAGCGATGGATTAACGCCAATCGTCTGTCCCGCCAGTGTTTCATGTTGGCGCAGCATGACAAAACTGCCGCTGATCGGGCGCGACAAGGCAACAACACCATCGGCATAAGCAAGCGCCGTGCCCGCCAGAATCTGGCTGCGGTCTTCGCTGCGCCCCGCGACATCGCGATAAGTATCATGGCGCAGGGAAACATCCCCGCGGTATCCACGCCATCCCAAACCGCCGCCCGCCTGCACGCCGCCGCCGTCTTCGCGCAAAAGCGTGGCATAGGCCTGCGCGGTGCCAATATCCTGCGCGGGCCGGTAGTCCCATCGCAACTCCTGCGTCCCCGCAAAACTATCCGCCAATGCCTGCATACTATGCGCGGAAGCAGGCGGCGCCCATGATACCGACAAAAAAGCGCCTATGCCTTCGCGGCGGCGATGCTCGGCAGTAAAAGATACCGTCACGCCTTTCGAAAAACTCTTGCCTGCATTAAATGTATATGACCAGTCGTCCGGCGCATCCCCCCGGCCGAAGCGGTAACGCCCGCCCAGCCCGGACGTCACATCCCACGGCAGCATGAAATTATACCGCGCAGCCATTTCATAGGACGCGGGATTAACGGGTTGCAATTGGCCAAGCGCGGCAAAATCCGCTCCGCGCCAACGCAGCTGCGCCGAAAAATCCTGCCGTGCCTGTATATCGGCATAGCGGTAGGAAAGCTGCGCCGCCGCATCAAATCCCGCACCGTCCATATGACTGCCCGCGGCATCAATACCGAAAGTGCCGTAATCCGTCGCCTTGAGCCACGACGCACCCAGCTGCTGCACGTCCTCATCGCCCTGTGCCTGCGCGCCCACCGTCATGGTTTCGGTCACGCCATAGCGATGAAAACCCGAAAAAGCGGGCCGGTCAGCGGCATATTCAATCTGCCGCCCCGATTTATCTGCTGTAATACCGGCGCTATAAGCATAGGCATGCAGCCCCTTCTTCAAAAGCTGCCTGTCCGCCAGCAACGGAAAACGCCGCATCTCCACCTGCCCCGTGGCATCTGTAATCATAAGCGTCACATCGTTCGCGCCATCCGCCACCGGAAAATCACTGACGTCATAACTGCCCGGCTCTAACCTCAAACTGCGCAGGCGTTGTCCGTTCACCAGAATATCCACCCGTGACGGCGTTTGCACAACAAAGGACGTATCGCCCGTAGGCACCGTCACGCGGTAAGGTTGCAGCGAAAAGTTACGCGCAAGACTAACCCCCAGCATAGGCTGGAATGACTGGAATGATGTCACGGGATAGGAAAGATCACCCGCTGCCGCGCGCAGCATCAGGCCGGGAAAATCACGCACCATGCGCACATCGCCACGGCGAAAACTGCGCGGGTCGTTTTCAAGGTAATCCGCCTGCGCCTCTATCACCGTGCCGCGAAAATTGACCGCGCCGTCAAAATCCAGCCGCATGGGCTGGCGCCCGTCCGGCATGCCGTTATCAGCCGATACATATTCCATGCCGCCGCGCATGTTGAGATAAGCGGAAAGCCGCGCCGGCGGCACCACGGCATCTTCCGGCGACACTTGCGGCGACTTGATCGATATTTCCTGCCGCCGCATCCGTGCCGCATCCGGCGTCATGCGTAAAACCGCATCAAAACCGTCATAGACAATCACAAGCCCCGCCGCCGTAAAATCCCCCAGCGGCAGGAAACCTCCGCGGGCGCGTAAAACGTCAATGTCATGGCTGCTTTGCTGTTCCATGCGCACGCCCACCCATGCGGCAAGATCATCCGGTGCGATTTCAATTTCCCCCGCCGCCGTCATGCGTACGGCGACATAGGCCGCAAGACGCCCTTCCGCCACCACGGGCAGGCGCGTTTCATGATCTTCTTCTGCCGCTGCGGCCCGCTGCGGCAAAAACACACACAACAATCCAAAAAAGAAAAGGACAGCAAAAGCGCCTTGCACAAAACCACGGCCGGACAAGTGGTTAAAACGTGCCGTCATACCGAAGATCGGCCCCCGTCACCACGGCCTGCGTCCCGCCCCGTTTGCCCCATGGCACGGGCACGGCAAAAACCCGTTTTGCACCCGCGTGTATATTCTCCCCCTCCACGCTTTCCAGTGCCGTACCGGACAGCTCTTCCGTGCGCCCGTCATTCATCCGTACAATCACAGCAGGCGTTCGTAAAATGGCATGGGCATTGCCACGGTTATGCAGAGACAGTTTCAATTTTCCATCTGCCTGCATTTCCGCTTTTTCAATACGGATGTCGCTTTTGACAGTGCCGGGCGGCCGAATATAAAGCGCCGCCTTGAAACGCAGCAGGAACCGCACGCCTGCGCCGGCATCGCCGCTGTCTTTCAAATCCACCGGCAATTGCGCCGCGACAAGACGGAATGGTCTTTCAACTTCCGGCGCGGCGCCGCGCCATACCACGCGCACTGCGCGGCTTTCACGGGGCGGCAAAACGACCTGTGCGGGAAAAATACTGAAATCGCTGCGGGCGCTTTGGTTTTGCTCTTGCCCTGTTTCGTCAACTTCCCAGGTTTCGGCATAAACCTCGACCGCGACAGAACCGTTGGTGTTATTTTCAAGCCGGAAAACCTGCACGGCCGATCCGGATTGCGCCGCCGTTGGCGTGACCACAATCGCCGCCTTGAACGGCAGCAGTTTCAACGCCATGACCGGCGCAGATAAAAAAAGAATTGCCAGCAGCAGGCATAAGCCACCCGCGGCGCAAAGACCCCGCCCCCCCATTCTGTGCGCTGCCTATTTCGCGGCGATGGTAAAGGTCAAGGTCTCGGCATAGGTAAAACCAACCGTCGGCGTCAGCAAAGGCGCGGCACCATAGGTAATGCGCACGTCACGGTTCTGGTTGTTGACCGGTGCGATGGAATCCGTCACCAACCCGCCTGCGGGGACCGGCACACCATTATATGCAATGGTAAAGGGGTGCGAATCGCTGCTGACCGAATCAACGAACAATCCGCTGTGGTCGCCGGAATTGGTACCGGCCACCGTCACCGTATATCCGTCCGGATCATTGCAGCTTTCCGTCACTGT
>JAVEWI010000130.1:0-5612 GCA_034004625.1 Bdellovibrionales bacterium | reverse complement strand
GCCCACGCTGGCCCATTGGGTAATCCGGCTGTTATCGCGGACCTTGGCGCTATGTTCCACCACGGCGCGGTAGGCCACGCGCGCGTTATCGGTTACCAGGGCGTCATCGCGCACGCGGCTTTGACTGAACACGCGGGCGTTGCCGCCCACCCAGCTATCCCCGCGGTGGGAAAGGCAGCGCTCACGCTCCACATATCCGCCAAGATCGCCGGCTTTGACGCCGTGGGCGGGGATATCGACCAATGCCTGAATACGGAAAAGTTGACGTTTGTCGCCAATCATGTAATCGCCGGACTGCGTTTCGGAAATGGTGTCGTTTTGCAGCAGCTGGAATTTTTTGGGGCCACCGGGCAGGACTTCGGCAAAGCTGTTAAAAGTCTGGCGCAGACGTTCGAAGCCGCCCCAGTTTGCTTCCTTGTTCTTATCTGTGCTCATGCAGCCCCCGAATGCAGGTGTTAACCTTTTGTTAGTAATATGTAAATTATACAACGGCTTAGCGTGGCTTGTCAAATAAGGCCGGAGCGGGGGCTTGAATATCTGCGGCGCAGGGATGATGCGGCGGCGCGTGACGGAAAACAAAGAAGCTGCGGCGGGCTATTTTTTTGTTTGCAAAAAAACCGCGCTGCGATATATATCTGGCATCGTTATTCTCCCAATAAAATTAGATTCTCGAAAATCCGGTCTTCGGAAACGAGAGCCCACGGGAGGAAAACGGCGCAAAGGTCAGGCTTTAGGAGCGTAGCTCAATTGGTAGAGTACCGGTCTCCAAAACCGGGTGTTGTGGGTTCGAGTCCCTCCGCTCCTGCCATCCTTCGGATCTGACCCTGCGCGCCGGACGGCAACAAACCCCGCGGTCTTCGCCACCGCGATGCGCAGGCGGGGGCAAAACAGGATTGATCGGATCATGGCAAACCTTTTTCAGTTCGCACGCGAAGTCAAGCAGGAAGGCCAGAAAGTAACCTGGCCCCAGCGCCGCGAGACCCTTATGACGACCTTTGTGGTCTTCCTGATGGTTGTGGCTTTTGCGCTGATGCTGATGCTGGCGGACTGGATGATCTCTTCGACCGTTAAATTTATTCTCGGCCTCGGACAATAAACGGGCCGTCACACCAGACCGGATTTTGATAAAGGACATCACACATCATGGCAAAGCGTTGGTACGTTCTGCACGTTTATTCCGGCTTTGAAAAGAAAGTCGCTTCTTCCATCCTCGAAACTGCGGCCAAGCGCGGTTTGTCGGAGTCGATTGACGAAGTCATGGTGCCGACCGAAGAAGTCGTTGAAATGCGCCGCGGCCAAAAAGTAAACGCGGAACGCAAGTTTTTCCCCGGTTATGTTCTGGTGAAAATGGACATGAACGACGAAGCATGGCACCTGGTAAAAAACACGCCGAAGGTGACCGGTTTCCTTGGCGCGGCAGGCACCAAGCCGCAGCCGATTTCCGAAGCCGAAGCGCAGCGCCTGATCAAGCAGATGACCGATGGTGCGGAACGCCCGCGTCCGTCCGTTTCCTATGAAACCGGCGAACAGGTCAAAGTATGCGACGGCCCCTTCAATTCCTTCAACGGTACGGTTGAGGAAGTGGATGAAAGCAAATCGCGTCTTAAAGTTCTGGTTTCCATCTTTGGCCGATCTACGCCGGTGGAGCTTGACTTCAGTCAGGTTGAAAAAGTCTGATTTAAATATATGCCGCGCCTTCGGGGGGCGGCATATTTCCTTGTCCTGCGGGGCAGGGATAGCGGCACTCTCTCGCTACGGCACTATACATCGTCAATGAAACGGAAGGCTTTTGGCTTTTACTTAAATAAAAGCCGCGCAGCATGTTAGATTTCTCTTGGGTTGTTGAGCCCACGGCCTGGGCCGGTTTTCTCACCCTTGTTATTCTCGAGCTTATTCTCGGGATCGACAATCTGGTCTTCATTGCGATTCTTGCAGACAAATTGCCACCTAAACAGCGCGACAAGGCCCGTAACCTTGGCCTGATGCTCGCGCTTTTGATGCGTGTGGTTTTGCTGGCCGCTATATCGTGGATGGTCAAACTGACCGAACCGATGTTCACCGTGGCCGACCATCCCATTTCGGGGCGCGACCTCATATTACTGCTGGGCGGTTTGTTCCTGCTGTTCAAAGCCACGATGGAAATCCACGGGCGTCTGGAAGGCAAGGGACATAAATCCGGTGACAGCCGTTACAAAGCCAAATTCTGGATGGTGATTGCGCAGATCCTTGTGCTGGATGCTGTCTTCTCGCTCGACTCTGTCATTACTGCGGTGGGTATGGCGGAACACCTGTCCATGATGGTGGCGGCTGTTGTGATTGCGATGATCCTGATGATTATCATGGCGCGTCCTTTGGCCAATTTCGTGAATGCGCATCCGACGGTGGTCATGCTTTGCCTTGGTTTCTTGCTGATGGTCGGCTTTGCGCTGGTGGCCGAAGGTCTGGGCGCGACAATCCCCAAGGGTTACCTTTATGCCGCAATCGGCTTCTCGGTTGGTATCGAAGCGATCAACCAGTTTGCGCAAGCGAAACTGAAAAAACGCGTGAAGCAGGATACGGATGTCAAAGCCCGCACAGCCGATGCCATTCTGCGCATGCTGGGCGCCAAGCCCGCGGCGGCGGATGGTCACAACGATATGCATGAAGCAGGTGTCTTGCTGCAAGAAGCGGGCAAGACCAGCGTTCTCTCGGATGCGGAAAAAGATTTGCTGCGCGGCGTGCTGAACCTTTCGGCGCGTCCCGTGCATACCATCATGACGCCGCGTATCGACCTTGAATACATCAATATCCAGAAGCCTACGGCAGAAATTTTTGCCGAAGTGAAGGCGATGAATCGTTCGCATATTCTGGTGTCTGATGGCGAAATGGATAACGTGATGGGGATATTGCGCCGTGACGACTTTCTTGTCGCCTGCCTCAATACTGATAATCAGGCGCTGACGTCTAAAATCCTGCACGAACCTTTGATTGTGCAAAAACGCGCATCGGTTCTGGAGCTTTTGGAAATCTTCCGCAAACAGGCGGTTGAAATTGCCGTGGTTGTCGATGAATTCGGCAGTGTCGAAGGCGTGGTCACCCATGTTGACCTGCTGGAATCGATCGCCGGTGAATTCCCCGATATGGATGCGCCGGGCGAACAGCTGATCGCCCCGCAGGAAGACGGTACCTATTTGATCGACGGTATGGCGTCCATTTACGATGTGCGTTCCCGTCTGAATGTGGATTACGAACCGGATGGACGTTTTGCGACCATCGCCGGTCTGGTTCTGCACGAACTGGGACGTTTCCCGCAGCAGGGCGACAGCATGCCCTGGGGCGGCTATGTGCTGCATGTCGAAAAAATGGATGGCCGCCGGATCGATACCGTTCGCGCTGTCCGTATTACGGAAGAGGCAGAAGACGCGGTCTGATTCCTATCCGCCGGCGATTTACCCGCTGTTCCCGCTTTGGGGCGGATGAAGGCGGAGAGAGGCGGCAAGGGGCGGGAGAGGGTGTTTTTTCGATAAATAAGACGTTTTTTCTTGCATTTCAGGGATTCGGCGGTATATTGGCGCGCCGATGAAGACCCAAAAGGCTTCGTCGGCATAACCCTGTGGGAGGCCACGGCGATAAAGTCCATCGCCATCCGTACCACAACCCTTTGAAATCTAAAGGATATATACAATGGCAAAAAAAATCCAAGGCTATATCAAGCTGGTCGTTCCGGCTGGTAAAGCCAACCCCTCTCCGCCGATTGGCCCGGCTCTCGGCCAGGCTGGCGTTAACATCATGGAATTCTGCAAAGGCTTCAACGCCCAGACGCAGGGCATGGAACCCGGCATGCCGGTTCCTTGCGTGATTACGGTTTACGCTGACCGTTCTTTCACTTTCGTCATGAAAACCCCCCCGGCGAGCTACTACCTCGTCAAAGCGGCCAAGCTGGAAAAAGGCTCGGGCGCAACGGGTAAAGAAGCAAACGTTGGTAAAGTAACGACAGCTCAGCTGCGTGAAATTGCTACGGCGAAACTGAAAGACATGAACGCATCTTCCGTTGATACTGCGATGAAATCTCTCGCAGGTACGGCGCGTTCCATGGGTATCGAAGTGGTGGAGGGTTAATTACAATGGCTAAAAAAGAAACCAAAACCACGAAATCGAAATTCCCCAAGCGCCTGCGCGATGTGCGCGAGCAGCTGGACGCCACCAAAGTCTGGACGCTGGAAGAAGCTGTTTCGTTCCTGAAAAAGAACGCGACCGCCAAATTCGACGAAACGATTGAGCTGGCTGTAAACCTCGGCATCGATACCAAGCAGTCGGACCAGAACGTTCGCGGCATGGTTGTTCTGCCGCATGGTACCGGCAAAACCATCCGCGTTGCTGTTTTCGCAAAAGGCCCCAAAGCCGAAGAAGCGAAAAAAGCCGGTGCGGACATTGTGGGTGACGATGATCTGGCTGCAATGATCCAGAAAGGCGACATGCCCTTTGAACGTGTTATCGCGACCCCTGATATGATGGGTGTTGTTGGTAAACTCGGTCAGGTGCTGGGCCCCAAAGGTCTGATGCCTAACCCGAAACTCGGTACGGTGACGATGGACGTGACGGCTGCTGTAAAAGCGGCTAAAGGCGGCTCCGTTGAATACCGTGCGCAAAAAGAAGGTATTGTTCACGTTGGTGTGGGCAAAGCCAGCTTTGACGATAAACACATTGTCGAGAACATTCGCGCCCTTATGGATGCGGTGATCAAGGCGAAGCCTGCAGCTTCCAAAGGTGTATACCTGAAGAAAGCGGCGCTTTCCTCGACCATGGGCCCCGGTCTGAAACTGGAAATTTCCAGCCTGACCAAGGCGGCCTAAGAGATACCCCTGCGTTTTCATGCGCAAGCGTGAGGGCGCGGGGGCAGACTACCGTCCGAGACTACCGGTTCCCGCAAGGGAGTAAATTGGAAACCGCCGCAAGGCATATCCGGGCCTGTACAGACGAAGTTGGCAAGGTTTTAACAGTACCTGTTATGGCTTGAGCTTCGGGACGGAACCACTGGCGGAATGCACGCACGGACTTGAACTTGGTACTTTGCGGCATTCCAGAGTGCAACCCCGGTCGGGTTTGTTTTCAAACGAAGGCAAGCTCGCCATAACTAAAAGACGGAGAACTCCGTGGATCGTGCACAAAAAGCAGAAACTGTTGCCCAGCTGCAGGAATCGCTGTCCGATGTTGAATCCATCGTCATTACCCAAAACGCGGGTTTGACGGCGGCGCAGGCATCTGACCTTCGCGTGAAAATGCGTGAAGCAGGCGTCAGTTTCAAAGTATCTAAAAACCGCCTCGTTTTGCGGGCTTTGCAAGGTACGCGCTTTGAAGGTATCGGCCCCATGCTGAAAGGCCCGGTTGGCCTTGCAACCTCGAAAGACCCGGTTGCAGCCGCCAAAATCGCCGCGACGTTCGCCAAAACCAATGACAAACTGATCATTGTTGGTGGCGCGCTCGGTGACAAAGTCCTCGACTTTGCGGGTGTGGATGCGCTGTCGAAACTGCCGTCGCTTGACGAAATGCGTGCAACCTTGCTGGCGTTGTTCCAAACGCCCGCAACGCGTCTTGCCACGCTTTCCCAGGCGCCTGCTTCGCAGCTGGCCCGT
>JAVEWI010000129.1:0-5702 GCA_034004625.1 Bdellovibrionales bacterium | reverse complement strand
TTGACGGTGTTGAAGGCAGCGAAAACCGCCAGTCCGTTCTGGCCGTTATGCGCTGGAACCTGTACCGCGGTGGTGGCGATCAGGCGCGCCAGCGTGAATTCATGTACCGTCATGCCGTTGCCAAAGAACGCCGCGCCGAAGCCGCGCGTGGTGTAGAGAAAAACGTGCGTGACACCTGGGCAGGCATGATTGCCTCTGCCGAGCGTGCGCAGCAGTTCCTTGAACAGGCAAATGCAAACGAAAAAGTGGTCAGCGTTTATCTGGACCAGTTCAGCCTCGACCGCCGTACGCTGCTCGACGTGCTGGATTCCCAGAATGAACTTTTCGTTTCGCGCTCCAGCCACGTTAACGCGCTTTACACCGAAATGTTTGCGGTCTTCCGCATTCTGGCGCTTGAAGGCCAGCTGCTGAATACCCTCGGTGTTGAAAAGCCGCGTGAAGCAAGTGTGAAGATGAAATAATCAGCCGCGCCTGACGCGGAAAAAGCAGGGCGCTTATGGTTTCCGATAACGATCTCCACATCAAAAAACAATTCCATCCGGCGGCAGGTGCGGGCCCAAAACCCGCTGCCGCCGGTGGCGATTCTGCGGCCGAAGCAGCAGACAGCAATTGGCCTTTGGAGGCTGAACGCCTGTCGCTGGACGATCCATTGCTGGAATGTCTTGCCATTCTGGCTGGTTCTTATGGTCGCCGCACGACGGTTGCCGCGCTTTCCGCAGGGCTTCCCATTCATGGTGATGATATGGCATCACCTGCGGCATTTGTGCGCGCGGCTGACCGTGTTTCCATGACCGCGCGCATGGTGCGCCGCCCGCTGAAAGATCTAATCCTCAGCCCCAGCCTGCCGTGCATTGTTGTTCTTAAAAACAATCAGGCCTGTATCTTGTCGGGCCGCGGGAAAAAAGGCGTCTTGCTCGTCTTCCCCGAAACGCCCGATGTGACGACTGAAATCTCGCTCGGCGATTTGCAGATGCGTTATGGCGGCTATGCGTTTTTTGTGCGTCCGCGCGCCAATCTGGACAGCCGCGCAGGCCCCGCGCAAATCGAAACCGGCCGCGACTGGTTCTGGGGCGCGATCTGGCGTCATAAAAAGATTTATTACGAAGTCATGCTGGCTGCGGTTGTTATCAACCTGCTGGCGGTGGCAAGCCCCCTGTTCACCATGAACGTCTATGACCGCGTTATTCCCAATAGCGCGTTCAACACGCTCTGGGTTTTGGCTTTTGGCGTTTTTGTCGCTTATATGTTCGATTTTTTCCTGAAAATCCTGCGCGCGCATTTTGTGGATACCGCAGGGCGCAAGGCCGATAACCTGATCGGCGCGCGTGTGTTTGAGCAAATGCTGGCCATGAAAATGGCGGCACGTCCCCCCAGCGTTGGCGTGCATGCAGCGAACCTCAAGGAATTCGAAACGCTGCGTGATTTCTTCACCTCTGCCACCATTATCGCGGTGATCGATTTTCCGTTTATCATCTTCTTTATTTTCCTGATCTGGCTGATTGCGGGGCCGGTTGCGATTGTGCCGGCGATTTTGGTGCCGCTGGTTTTGGCGGTCGGCATTTCGCTGCAAAAGCCGCTTGATAAAGTCGTCAAGGAATCGATGCGCGAAGGCGCTTATAAAAGCTCGCTGATTTTTGAAACACTCAGCGGTCTTGAAACCATCAAGGCGCAGGCAGCCGAAGGCCATATGCAGCGCAAGTGGGAAGAGCTGAACGAAATCACATCACGTACGCATGTGAAAGCGCGCGCGCTGTCTTCTTTTGGCGTCAACGTGGCGGGTACGGCGGCGGGGCTTTGCTCGGTCGGTATGGTTGTTTATGGCGCCTATTTAATTGCCGACGGGCAGATGACGATGGGTGCCTTGATTGCATCGGTTATTTTGTCGGGCCGCGCTATGGCGCCGCTGGCATCGGTTGCGGCTATTTTGACCAAGTTCAGCCAATCCAAGGAATCCCTGGTGCGTTTGAACGAATTGATGTCGTCACCGGTTGAGCGCCCGCTGGGCCAGACGTTTATTTCTTTGCCGGTGATGAAAGGCAAGCTGGATTTCCGCGATGTTGTTTTCCGCTATCCCGAACAAAAAACGCCCGCGCTGAATAACATCAGCTTTGCTGTTAAACCCGGTGAGCATGTAGGCATTATCGGTGCCGTGGGGTCGGGCAAGACAACGATCGAGCGTTTGATCCTCAACCTGTACCAACCCGAAAGCGGTTCCGTGCAGATTGACGGCGTGGATGTACGCCAGATCGATCCCGCGGACCTGCGCCGCAATATCGGCGTGGTGCAACAGACGCCCTATCTGTTTTTCGGCACGGTGCGTGAAAACATTACGCTGGGACATGAATCCGTTCCTGATGCGGCTGTTTTGCGTGCGGCGGAAATGGCGGGTGTCATGACGTTCCTGCGTGATTCCGAAGCGGGCCTTGATACGCAAGTAGGCGAACGCGGCGAAAATCTGTCAGGCGGGCAGCGTCAGGCGATTGCGATTGCGCGAGCGCTTTTGTACAACCCCCCGATTTTGCTGCTGGATGAACCTACAGCTTCGATTGACCCCGGGTCAGAACGCCGTTTGTATGGCCATCTGAAAGAGCTTATCAAAGACAGAACCATTTTGCTGGTCACGCATAAAAGCGCGGTTTTGGGGCTGGTCGATAAGCTGATCCTGATGGATCGTGGCCGCATTGTGGCCGCGGGACCGCGTGATGAAGTGATCGCAAAACTGCAATCGGGCGCGTTCAAGGCGCATGCAGGGCAGGAGGGCAATCAATGACAACCGAACAGAACCCCCAGCCCCAAGCCGGAAAAAAATCCGCAGCCAAAGCGGATAACCGCAGTGTGGAATACGATGAATTCGACCTGCGCAAATTTGATTTGATGCGCAAATATGATGATGATTTCTCACCTGCTGATGGAATTGCCTGGCGCGATCATATCTTGCTTTATTCCATCGCGGGGCTTTTGGGCATTTTTATTTTGTGGGCCAGCTTTGCCACGCTTGAAGAAGTATCGCGCGGTGATGGGCAGGTTATTCCTTCGTCCGAAATCCAGATTATCCAAAGTCTGGAAGGCGGGATTATCGAATCCTTTCCCGTGAAAACGGGCGAGCGCGTGGAAAAAGGGCAAGTAATCCTGCACCTGCGCAATGAACAGTTCAGGTCTGACCTGTCTTCCAGCCAGCAAAGATATTACGGTATTTTGGCGACGGTCACGCGGTTGCAGGCAGAGGCGGATGACAAGGATCTGGAATTTACCGAAGAAATCCTGAAACTGGTGCCGGATTCCGTGCGGGCGGAGCGTGACGCCTATGCTGCAAACCGGAAACAACGTGAAGGCCAGCTGGGTGTGCTGCAGCAACAACGTTCGCAGCGCCAGCAGGAAGTGACCGAGCTTCAACGCCGTATTTCCGATATCTCCAGCGTGCTTAATCTGGCTCAGGAAGAACGCGCCATGGTGGCGCCGATGGTGGAACGCGGCGCCGCGAACAAGATGGAGCTGTTGCAGCTGGATCGCCAGATCGCGCAGCAAAGGGCAGAGTTGAACGGCCTGCGTCTTGCCTTGCCGCGTTCGCAAACAGCAGTGAAGGAAGCGGACGAGCGTATCAATGAACTCAAAAGCGGTTTCCGCGCCACGGCGCAGCGCGAGCTGGCTGAAAAAACCATCGAAATGAACACGGTGCGTGAAACGCTCAGCGCCCATAAAGACCGTACCGAGCGCAGCGAAATCCGCGCGCCGATGACGGGTATCATCAAGGATATTAAAATATCCACCGTGGGCGGTGTGGCGCGTGCGGGCGAACCCATCATGGAAATCGTACCGGTTGATGATGTCCTGGTGGTCGAGGGGCGCATCAAGCCATCGGACATCGCCTTTATCAATGTAGGCCAGCGCGCGGTTGTGCGTTTGTCTTCCTATGATTTTTCGGTCTATGGCGCGATGGAAGGTAAAGTGACCGACATTGGTGCGGATAGTTTTACCAATGACAAGGGCGAGAGCTTTTACCGTATCCGCGTGACCACAGATGCATCAACCCTGCGCAAGGGCAGCAAGGAATACGAAATCAAATCCGGTATGCAGGCCACGGTGGATGTTATCACGGGTAAAAAAACAGTGATGCAATATTTGCTGAAGCCTTTCATCAAGGCATCCCAAACCGCGCTCCGCGAACGTTAAGCTTTTTGTTTTTTCTTTGCCGCGCGTTTTTGCCGGTATTTTTCGCGCATTACATGGAATTTGTATCCGGCGGCAATTGCTGCGGCAAGGCTGGCCAGCATGGCCAGCCGCTGCGGCCATTCGCGCACGCCGCCATGCCATGAACAGGCGCCTGCATTGCCGATGGAGGGGGATGTCCATCCATCGGCGCAAACGGGATCACCCGCAAGGCTGCCAAATATCATCCCTGCGATAACAAATGTAATAAAGCCGACCAGAAAGGGCATTTATCCCAGTGCTTTTTCCAGCTCCGGCAGGGCGGTGAAGAGGTCTTGCACCAGGCCGTAATCCGCAATCTGGAAGATGGGGGCTTCGCCGTCTTTGTTGATGGCGACGATGGTTTTGGAATCCTTCATCCCCGCCAAGTGCTGGATCGCGCCGGAAATACCAACGGCGATATAAAGATCGGGCGCAACGACTTTGCCCGTTTGCCCGACCTGATAATCGTTCGGGACAAAACCGGCATCGACCGCGGCGCGGGATGCGCCCACGGCGGCATTCAGTTTATCCGCCACGGCTTCGATCAATTTGAAATTTTCGCCATTGCCCATGCCGCGTCCGCCGGACACCACAATGCGCGCGGCGGTCAATTCGGGTCTTTCCGATTTGGTCAGTTCCTGCCCGCTGAAAACGCTCAAACCGCTGTCTTCGGCGCCGGTGATGTTTTCGATGGCGGCGCTGCCGCCTTCGGCTGCGGCGGCGTCAAATGCGGTGGTGCGTACGGTCATAACCTTGACCTTGTCCGACGATGTGACGGTGGCAAAGGCATTGCCTGCGTATATCGGGCGCACAAACGTATCGGCGTTTTCGATGCCGCTGATGTCGGAAATGGGCTGCACATCCAAAAGCGCGCCCACGCGGGGCAGCATGTTTTTGCCCGTGGTGGTGGCGGGGGCGAGGATGTAGTCGTATCCCGCAGCATGCTGCACCACCAGCGCGGCGGTATTTTCAGCCAGCTGATGCGCATAGGCCGGCGCATCCGCGCAGAGAACCTTGCGGATACCGGCGATTTTACCGGCAGCAGCCGCAGCCGCGGCGCAGGATTGACCGGCGACAAGAATATCCACATCGCCCAGTTTCTGCGCAGCCGTAACGGCGTTCAGCGTGGCGGGTTTGATGTCCTGATGATTGTGTTCGGCGATAAGAAGAACGCTGGGCATATCAGATTACCTTTGCTTCGTTTTTAAGTTTGTCCACCAATTCGGCAATATCTTTGACTTTGATGCCGGCTTTGCGCGTGGCGGGTTCGGATACCTTGACCACCGTGACGCGCGGCGTCAGGTCAACGCCCAGATCGGCGGGGGTGACGGTTGCCAGCGGTTTTTGTTTTGCCTTCATGATATTGGGCAGGGATGCATAGCGCGGTTCGTTCAGGCGCAGGTCTGTTGTGACAATCGCGGGCAGTTTGACGGCAAGGGTTTCAAGCCCGCCATCGACTTCGCGCGTGACTTTCAACGTCTCGCCGTCTTTTTCGACTTTGGAGGCAAAGGTCG
>JAVEWI010000128.1:0-5745 GCA_034004625.1 Bdellovibrionales bacterium | reverse complement strand
TTCCACATGGCTGACGGCCCGATCGCCGAGCACACGCATACCGGAGGTATCAACCTGACCACTTTGCGAGGTGATCGCATAGGGATTATCCACTTTGGCAAACTTGCTGGCATCCGCGCCCATAAAAGAAACGGGCTGGTTGTTATCCAGATAAAACGGCGGTTTTTCATGTTCAACGCCAATAAGCAGCTTGTCCGCAGGGGTACATCCCTTTTCGAACCATTCGACCAGTTCACGCTTGTTCTGGATCGGTTTGCTATCTACCTGACTGGCACTCGACATTTACACACCATGCATAAGTTTGATTAATTTTAAAAAGAGCGTTTTTTAGCTAAAAAATCCCGCAAGGCCAACCTGTTTTTTCGCAGTGCAATAAAGCAGTAATGACATTGAGCGGGACGTTAGTGTTTTATAGCCGTTTTATAAGGTTATGTCAATATTCTTTTTGATAATGTAATTATATTTTTTTTGATAATGTAATTATATTTTAAAGCAATAAAGTTGCTTTAAAAGGAATGAAAACTTACAAATTACGGGAATTATTTCTGCACTTATTTTTGCGCCCAATCGCCCAGCACCGCCTGCACACAGGTCAGCGCAGCAACCAAAGCCGTCTCCGCGCGCAAAATACGGGGTCCCAGAGACACAGGAACAGCCTGTGGCATGGCGGAGATCATTTCAACCTCTTCGGGGCTAAAACCGCCCTCCGGCCCCACCAGAACGGTCAGGGGCAGCTTGATATCCTCTGCCTGCAGCCGCTGCAAAATCATCGGGGCCTGCGCACGTTCAAGGCAAAAGATAATCTTTCTATCCGAAGACACTGATTCCAAAGCTTCTTTAATACCTTTCAAGGGCAAGATACGCATGACATCCAGACGTTCGCATTGCTCCGCCGCCTCTACCGCGCTGGCCTGCAGGCGGTCTTCGTTAATGCGATGGATGATAGTCCGCTGGCAATTAATTGGCTGAAAAGCTTTTGTACCCAATTCGGACGCTTTTTCGACCATAAAATCAAAAGCTTCTTTTTTAACAGGTGACGCAAAAACATGAATGTCCGGACTGTTCGTTTGCTCGCGCGTTTTTTTAATAAAAGATATTAAAGCATTCTTTTTGCTTATTTCTTTTATCTCCGCCAACCATTCGCCACTGGTGCCATCAAAAACCCGCAGACAGTCACCCACGGCACAGCGCATGACATTGCGCAGGTAATGCAGCTGCCGGTCGGACAAGGCGCATTCCTGCCCTTCCGCGGGGGCTTCCTGCGCGACAAAAAGGCGGATCAAACGGCTATGGTCATTTTCATGGCTCATATATACAGGATACCACTTTCTCCCGCTCCGGTTCAAATATACACTCCGCCCATGGCAACCGATATTCGCAAAACACATCCCGTCTATACCCGTACCCCCGCGGCATGGCACCCCTATGTCGCGCTGGCGCGGCTGGACAGGCCGATTGGCACATGGCTGCTGCTGATCCCCTGCTGGTGGTCTCTGGCTTTGGCATCTGGTGGCATTGACGAGGCCGATTCCCGGCTTTTACCTTTTGCCCTGCTCTTTGCGCTGGGCGCCCTGATTATGCGCGGGGCAGGATGCGTGGTGAACGACCTGTGGGACCGCGAATTGGACGCGGCGGTGGAGCGCACCCGCATCCGCCCCCTGCCCGCGGGCGAAGTCACCGTGCGGCAGGCTTTGATGTTTTTGGGGTTGCTGCTGGGACTGGGGCTGCTCATCCTGACGCGTTTTAACTGGGTCACGATTGTGCTGGGCGTTTTATCCCTCGGCCTTGTTTTGACATATCCGCTCATGAAGCGGGTGACATGGTGGCCGCAGGCTTTTCTGGGGCTAACGTTTAACTGGGGCATTCTGATGGGCTGGACGGCGCTTGACGGCGCATTCAGCCTGACGCCCCTGCTGGTTTACGCGGGCGGCATTTGCTGGACGCTGGCCTATGACACCATCTATGCGCATCAGGACAAGGAAGACGACGCCCTGGCCGGTATCAAATCAACCGCACGCCTGTTCGGCGCCAAAAGCAAAATATGGGTTGGCGGGTTTTTCGTGGCAGCCCTTATCTTTTTTGTCGCAGCAAAAATATACAGCGGCGGGTTTGGCTATTCCCTCGCCCTGATCGCCCTGCCTGCCACACATGTCATCTGGCAATTGCGGACATGGAACATGGACGATGCGGGCAGCAGCCTGCGCATGTTCCGCGCCAACCGCGATCTGGGTTTGCTGATCTTGCTGTTTTTCTGTTTTTAAAAGAGTCGCCGCCGGAAATGCCGCAGGGTTACGCCTTAATGGCAATGCACGCGGCCTGTTCTTTTTTCCATGTGGCAGCATTGGCCGGGCGGGGAATCCTTGCGGCAACCGCCGCCATGCGCCCATGCCTGTACCGGCATGACTGTCACCACCACAAACAAAATCATGACAAAAATTTTCATGTCGCTGCATCCTGAAATAAATAAACGATAGATGGCCAGCCTAACCGCCTGTCATATTTATGTCAATACACGTTTTAATCAGGCCGCGTCTGCGTCCTCGCCCACTGGGATGACGTCAATCAAATCATCCAGCGATGGCGGGCGGTAATTCGGCCCTTTCATGACTTTGCCGTCGTCGCGGCGTACGGGTTTGCCGTCTGTGCCCAGTTTGGACATATTGCTTTGATGCACGCGGTCAAACACGCGGTCGGCCGGCATGCCGAATGTGGCGACCATCCCGCTCAGGATATATTGCACATCCGCCATTTCTTTCATCATCGCGGCCAATGTTTCGCGGCTGATGGCGCCGCCTGCATCAATTTCCGCGCGCGCCTTGGCGATTTCGGCATAAAGCTCCTCTACCTCTTCGCCAATCAGTTTTTGACGAAACGCCAAAAGATCGGACGTGATCGGCAAATCCACGCCGATATCAAAAGCCACATGGAAATCGCGGACTTTGCGTTCGTAATCGTTCATGTCGTTATGCCGCCAGAGCCGAGGAAATACGGCGCGTAATTTCCTCCAGCGTAAAAGGCTTGCTGATGACTTCATGCGCCAGACAATCCAGATTATGCGCACGTTCGCGCTGGTTGGAATAACCTGTCATCATCAGAATGCGGGTTTGCGGATAATGTTTGCTGACATTCAGCGCAAGGGCGATACCGTCCAGATCCGGCATGACAATATCGGTCAGCAGCAGGTCATAGGACCGTTTTTCAAGCGCCGCCAGCGCCGCATTGCCGTCCGGTACCGCCGTTACGGCATAGCCCGCGTAATTCAGCGCGCGCTCCACAAACTGGCGCACGGCGGGTTCATCATCGGCAACCAGAATCCATCTGGGCTGGTCATGATCGTCTGTGGGGGTGCTGGTCATATGCAAAGCCTTTAAAAATAAAACGCAGGTCGGTTTTCTCAGCCGCCGATCACCTTGATCTCGACCGATGTTCCCCCTGCGGGAATGTCATTAAAATGTAAGTCTAGCGGTATTGTATTGCCGGGCGCAAGCTGCTCCGGCGCGGCGTAAATGGACCAGTCTTTTAAAAAGGCGCCATCCGCCCCGCGGAGCGTCACATGAAACGACGGGTAATCCTGTGACGTCTTGCCGATGTTGGACACTTTGCCGTTCAGCAGAATCTGGCCGCCGCTCGCTCGGGCAGAAAGAGAGGTCAGCGAAAGCCCTTCACCCGGCGCGCGCAACGGCACACCGGCCGCTTCATACAGCGCGGTCATGGCGGGGTAATGTTTCACTATCTGGCTTTTAAGCAGGAATACCGCACTGACCGTCACAAAAAACAGCAGCAGGAATGTCATGGCGCCAAAAGCATTAGGCCCCAGCCCCGCAGGCCGGTAATCAATCACCGGCATATCGGCATCGACCGCAATGGGTGCAACCGCGCGCGAAGCACCGTCATTTTCCATCTGTTCGGTCAGGATGTCGCTGAAGCTTGCGTCCGCCTGAATTTCTTCCTGCACGTCCGGCTCCGGCGTTACGCCTTCTACATGCACCTGTTTTTCAAACCACGTATTGCCGCAAACCGTACAGCGCACGACACGCCCGCCCAGCGCCAGATGGTTTTCATCCAGCCGCCACATGGTTTGGCATTTTTCGCAGGTTAAAAACATGGTTTGAGACGTCCGCCGCCGCGCCCGCTTTTTCTATAATCAATTCTTTGAAGCCACAAATAAAAGTGGCACAAGACAGGGAATAAGGATAGCATGCAAATGATTAATTTTGCATTTTTTGTTTTACCGGAATCGCGCCATGGCGCGAGGGATAAACACCTGTAAAACGGCCACCTGAAACTGCCAAGGGAAACGGCTTCGATGTCGCTGGTGACTTTTTCCAACGTCGGTCTGCGCTATAATACCGGGCCGGAGATTTTAAACGATCTCTCCTTCACGCTTGAAAAAGGCTCGTTCCATTTCCTGACCGGTGCCAGCGGTGCGGGCAAAACTTCTTTGCTGAAACTTTTGTATCTGGGCAAACGCCCCACGCGCGGGCTGGTCAATATGTTTGGCAAGGATGTGACCGCCATGCCGCGCGAAGACCTGCCCGCCATGCGCCGCCAGATCGGCACGGTGTTTCAGGATTTTCGCCTGCTCAACCATCTTTCCGCTTTTGACAACGTCGCCCTGCCCATGCGTATTGCCGGGGTTGCCGAAGCCCACACGCGCCGCAACGTGACGGAGCTTTTAAAATGGGTCGGCCTTGGGGAGAAAATGGAAGCCAAGCCCCCCACCCTGTCCGGCGGAGAACAGCAGCGCGTAGCCATTGCCCGCGCCGTCATCAACCGGCCAAAATTATTGGTGGCGGATGAACCCACGGGCAATATCGACCCCGAAATCGGCATCAAGATCCTGTATCTTTTCGAAGAGCTGAACAAACACGGCACCACCATTGTCATCGCCACGCATGACAAGGAAATTATCCGCCGGTTTGGCCATCCGGTTATCCGGCTGGAAAACGGCACCCTGCATATGCCGCCGCCAAACCAGAAAGCCGCATAAACATGGGCAGCAGAAAAATATTCCAGAAATACCGCTACGACATCGCGCTGGAATCCGGCGCGGGGGCGCATCTGGTGGCATGGGTCACAGGGCTGATGGTGTTTTTCATGACCCTCGCCTTTGCCGTCAATATCGGCCTTGCCAATGTGACGCAGACATGGGTTTCCAGCCTCTCGGGCAGCCTGACGGTAGAATTGCGCAGCCCCGCCGGCAGCCTTAAAAAAGCCACACAGGCCGAGAAGCAGGAAATCGACCGGAAAATAGCCGCATTGGTCGCCATGGGCGGCAAACATGACGCGGTCATTTCCGCCCGCGCGCTGGAAGACGCCGAAGTGCGCAAGCTGATCGAACCCTGGCTGGGCAGCGCCATGCCCGCCGATTTGCCTTTGCCGTCGCTGGTTGATTTGAAAATCCGCCCCGATGCGGATATAGAGGCGCTTAAATCCACTATTCGCAATATCGCGCCCGATGCGACGGTGGACACGCATGACGATACGCTGAAAGACGTCGCGACGCTGGTCAATACCGCGCGGATTTTTGTGATGTTGCTGTCCAGCGTTATCATGCTGCTCGCCATCGTTGCCATTTCGGGGATTGTACGGGCCAAGCTGGCCATTCACCACCCCGAAGTTGAAACATTGCACATGATCGGCGCGCATGATGAATACATTGCGCGGCAATTCCGCCACCATACGCTCAAAGGCACATTGAAAGGCGCCATCGTGGGCGTGGCCGCCATGCTGGGCACGCTTTAT
>JAVEWI010000127.1:0-5797 GCA_034004625.1 Bdellovibrionales bacterium | reverse complement strand
CAAAGGCGGCATGCAGACGGAAGACGTTTCGCAAGCGCAGCCCCAGACACAAGTCACCCAGAATATTCCCGGCCGCCGCCCCATGAAGGCAAAAGGCGGGATTCAGAAATCGGCCGGCGCATTTCGCACGATCAGCGAAGTGGCGGGGGATCTGAATGTGGAACAGCATGTCCTGCGTTTCTGGGAAACCAAATTCGCGCAGATCAAGCCGCTGAAACGCGGCGGCGGTCGCCGTTATTACCGCCCGGAAGATGTCGAGCTTTTGAAAAACATCCACCACTTGCTCTATAGCGAAGGCTATACGATCAAGGGTGTGCAAAAACTCCTCAGCGCGACCCGTGGCAACCTGAGCGTACGCGTTCAGGAGGGGCCGGAAGTTTTGGCGCAAGAAGAATCCCCCATCGCCCGCGCGGTGGAGAAAAACAAAGACGAATTGAAATCGATGCTCGACGATCTGCGCGCCATGCGCAAACTGATCGATTAAGTATTCAGATTTTTCAAAAAGCGCCGGTTTTTACCGGCGTTTTTTTTTATGCGCCTTTGCGGCGGGGCTTATGCGGCCCCTTGATTGTCTTATGGCTAAAGGCTAAGGTGGCGACCTTGGTTTATTTTTTGAATTTTAAACCGCGCACGCGGTCGTTTATCAGTTTCCGGCACAAGGACAAAAAGATGGCGCAAAAACCCAAACACGAAAATATCCGTACATGGTTCAACCTGCAGGCCAAGCCGCGTAAACCGTTTGTGATCGACGGCGTGAAATACAAATCGCTGACCGTGCGCCCGTTTAATGGTGAAGCCGCGCCCAAGCACATGCAGAATGTTAAAAACGCCACGGGCCCCGGTTGGTCACATGGTTTTGCGCATTTTGAAATCCGCGAAACCGGCACGGCGGGTTTTTGCGGCACGCAATTTTTTGAAGACAATGCGGTACGCGTAAAAACCGCAGGCCTGCGCCGCTGATTTTGCGCAGGGGGCGTATCCCTGCATAAAGATTCCACAGCCGGATGGGCGGGGGCAAAAGAAGGGGGCAAGGCCGGCGTATTTGCGCAAGTTATTGCATTTAAAGCCAATAATCGGCCTTTACAATTGCCGCTGTCTTTTGCTATAAACCGATACCTGATAATGACGGACTGTAGCGCAGCCTGGTAGCGCACTTGCATGGGGTGCAAGGGGTCGGAGGTTCAAATCCTCTCAGTCCGACCATTTTTCTTTTTCCATATTTTTAACAAGGCGGCAAGCGGTTGGCAAAGGTCTTCCGTAAAGAAAATATTTGTCAGTCCCTTTGTTTTGATTTATGCATAATGTGCCGTGTGCAGGGAATGCAAAGTCTTCCCTTTTCCGCACTGGTAATAACCGGCATGGAGCCGACAGCCCTTTTTTAAAAAGTAATGATGACCGAAGCAGGCATTCTCCTGCGCGGAACCCTGTAACAAAACAAGGACATTTTGCATGTCCGGCAGGAAGTTTATCCATATCGAAAAAGAGCTGAGACATCAGGATCAGCACATTACCGATCTCGGCTGCATTAAAACGCGGCAAGGGGATGAAATTGACCTGCCGAAAAAGTAGATTTTCAATCTGCCGGGCGAATTGTCTTTTGTCACTAAAATCCAAGGTTTGCACAGGCCGATAATATCGCTGCGTGACAACCCATATATGACTGAAAAACACACAACCATTAACAACAAGCAGAGAAAAATCATGGCCCAAAGAAGAGAAAAGCCACGTTCCGCCACAACAACCGCCCGTTCGTTCCTGAAAGCTGCGCAGCAGCAGGTTTCGCGCAACGGTCTGCGCGAGGAGGACGTTACTGCCGCCGAGAAGCGCAAGGAAAAGCAAGCCCAAGCCTATATTGAAAAACAAGGCGTGTTTTTCAAAGAGCATCTTGTTCCTATTCTTGACCAGCTTTCCGCGCTGCCGAACCGCGACGGCCGCATGTTTCAGATTGAAGCACGCTTTGCGCTGATCCCGGTCGAGGCGCCGCGCCTGACTGTCAATATCCATTACCGCGGCAAACCCGGGCCGATGCTGCCGACCCATGACAGCATGATGATTATCATGGACGATTACGTTGATGACATTCGCTTCTCGGCCCGCGTTGTGCGCATGGATAAAATGGAACCTGGCAGCAAGTTTGACAAGCTCACCATTCCTGTCGTGGCGGATATCGATCAGCTAAAAGCTGAAATCGGCAAATTTGTAGCCGATGTTGCACCCGACCGCGTGGCAGAGCTGGGCGCGAATAAAAAAGCGACTGCCCGCAAAGCTGCGCCCAAACCTTGAAGACTTGAACTATTCTGAATAAAAAGCCTCCGCCTTCTTAGGGCGGGGGCTTTTTACAATGTCGCGCGGGGAAGTGCTTCTCTTCTTGTCATGGGGGGCAGGCATTTGAAGCGGGGAAGCTTTGTAGAGAAACATCGCTCTCTTTCTGTTTAGAAGGCTTCATTCTTGTTATAGTTTGAACGTTCATGATAATAAAAAAAGCGGCAGCATTAGCCGAGACGTACGAACACTACCTTTGTTGTTCGTCTGCAGCACGCTGCTGCTGCCGGGTGCGGGGGGGCTTGGTTTGGTTGTGCCGCGGGCTTTTAGACTTGCAGATGCCCGTGCAAGGGCGCTTATTCTGCTCCGCCTTTATGACTTTTATTGTTGTTACAGCCTATAACAGGTAAAATTGCGATCATGATAAAACCGGATGGTTTAATTTTATACGGTGCCGTACATGTCTGATGAAAAAATCACCCAGATACAGGAAGTCCTGATGCATCAGGAACAGCAGATCAGCGATCTGAGCAAGATGGTGGTGCAGCAATGGGCGGAAATTGACTTGCTCAAAAAATACCTGCGCAAAATGCAGGGCGACATTGACGCCGTGGCCGAAGCGGCCGACCGTTCATCACCCGCAGCCAATCAAAAACCGCCGCATTATTGATGCGCGCGTATTGAATAGAGGGAGCCGTATTATTATGCGTGTTTTTAAAAATTTTCTAAACCGTAGTTCCGAAAAAATAAAAGACGTTAATGTCGATAATGTCAAAGCCGTGGCACAGTCTGCCAAAAAAGGGGCCGCTGCTGTTGCGGGCCGGGTCATGGAAACCGGATCAGATACGCTGGATGCTTTGACCCGCAAAAATACAGATAATGAGGTGCGCGAACATATTTTGCTGCAAAGCCGTTATAACGACATCATTGCCGTGAAGCTGGAAGAGGCTTTGAAACGTATCGACGCTTTGGAAAAGAAGCTGGAAAGCAAATGACAGGCACAGATATTACCATTCAAAATTTTTCCGAACGTTACGGTGCAAAAACATTATTCGCGCGCTGGATGTTGGAAAAAGACATTTCAGATTTTTTGGGTATGCAGATTACGGGCGGTGTTATCCTTGCCGATGCGCTGATCGGGGATGGTATGCGCGATCATATCAGCCCGGAATTGCTATCGGCTTTTCATTCTTTGATGGGCGCAAAAGCGGAAACCGCAGATCAGGTGCGTGATCTTTTGCTGGAAAAACTATCTTCGGGTGATGCGTCTGTTCTGGGCTTGATAAATAAGATAAAGGGTCAGGTCGGAGAAAATATGTTTATGGAGGGCGCATCCATGGGCGGTTTTTCCGCGCGGCTGGCCGATGCGGGAAATCAGGAAGCCTGGGATTGCTGCATTTCAAACAGTGACGGTGTGGCGCAATATATTCAGGTGAAAACCTATGCTTCTGCCGATGCTGTCGTCGCAAAGATGCGTGAAGTCGGAGAAAAAGTCGCCGCCGGAAAAATTACGGATAGAGGCGAGGTGGTGGAGCAAATCGGATTTGCCGTGCCGCAGGATATTCATGCAGAAGTCGTCGCCAAGGCCGCGGCCGCGGGTCTGGCAGATACGCCTGTCATCTCCTTTGATCTATCCGCACAGGACGCTGCGCGCGTTGTGCAGGATGGATTTGATAATGTGGCCTATCATGGATTTGGGAATTTCTTCTCGGAATTCGCAGGGAGCGCGTTAACAGGGGTTGCCCTGATTATGGTGGTGCAAGGTTTTCTTTTGTATAAAGGATCTTCCAACAACACAATAAAAGACGTGGCGCAGGAAGCGGGGATTGCCGCGGGCGGTATTGGTGCGGCATTGGCAGCAGAGGGTATCATCGCAAAAGGCGGTCTGGCGGTAGGCAGTTTACCGGCGGCATTGTTATTGGTGACGGTGGGTTTGACAACGCGCGGGCTTTTGCGCCGCGTTATCGCGCGGCACGATTACGAAGGTTTTTTAAAGCAGGAAAATACGCTGTTTCACCAAAAAATCAGACTGTTATCCGCGCCTGTATCTTGATTTGAAAACTGAAAAAGTAAGATAAGACAGAAGATTTATTTTTCTGTTTTTTCGGATTGGCGCTGCATTTTTCTTTCGGCGTCTTCGACTTCTTTTTGCAGCTTTCTTTTGTCAATGGCCTGTATGCCTTGAATAAGAAAATCGCCAAGGTTATCCGTGATGGGGAAACCGTTATAGGCGCTGCCTCTTTCGTCTTCGATTTCGTAGTATCTGCCGTCTCTGTAGGCCATGAGCGTGGGCAGGCCGTAGTCGTGTTTCATATATCCGAAGACAAGAAATTTGGTTTCCACGTCATCTTCGTAAAGCTTTTCGTTTACATCGTGGCTTGTGCTTATCATCATCACGTCGTCATAGGGCGGTGATGCGGGGATATGTTCCAATCCGTATATGCTGATATAGGGGCCTTTATAACCGCGGCCTTTGCTGAGCAGATACATGAGGTCTTGCGTCAATTGCGGCAGGTATGACGCGGCAAGAATACGGTTTACCTGCTCCAATTCCGCAAGTGACAGGGGCGTTTCGATTTCTGTTTTTTCTTCCGCCTTTGCCATCATGCCGAGCGCAAGGTCGATTTTTTTGAAATCATTCATAAGAATATTTCCGTGAGCGGCGATGAAGAAAAAGACAGTGCGTGTTACGGCAGCGCGCGGATAGCGGCGTCTTTGCGCGTGACAGTGTCGATGATGAAATCGGCAATGTCGTCATAGGTCATGAAAACGTCGTGGCTGCTTTCATCTATGACGTGGTATTTTCCGTCCCTGTGGATCAGCAGGGCGCCGCCGGACAAAAGGCCAAAAACAAATATTTTTTGCTCGTCTTCGTCATTCCATTTATTGAATGCATCGGATGTTTCAATGATACCGGGTTGCAACCCGCCGCCTGCCGTTTCCATGCCGCCCATTTTAAGAAGGGTAAAATAGGGCCCCGTAATCCCAAAGGCCTTGCGCAGCAGGATGTCGTAATCTTCGGGCAGGGGCGGGTAATTGTTTTTAGCCAGCTGGGATGCAGCAACTTTCATGGAAATTTCCCCGCCGCCATCGCGCAGGAAAGATTTGGCATCGGCATTTTGCAGCGTCGCGATGGCCTGATCTATTTTGTTATGCATGTCCATTTTTCTGTTTTCCGGGTGCGGGCTTCGCGCTATTTTCTTCGGCGGCGGGCGGGCGGAAACTATATATCCGTTCGCTGACCTGCGCGAGGGATTTGATGGCGTCTTGCGGCGCTTTTATTTCCGCCAGTATATTTTCAAGCGGTTTCAGGTTTTCGTCGCAGTTTTTGAGCGTGCCTTTGATATCCGGAGATTTCAATGTGCCTTGCGCATGGCTGTGTTCCAGCGCGTCGGCAGCCAGGCTCCACAGTCTCAGCGCGTGGTTAAAATCATCGCGGATGAAGTTGTCGAAAAATTCTTTTGCATCGGCTTCGGTCGGTGAAACGATGTCTTTTTTGAAATCTTCAATCGCGCGGGTGATAAGGGCGGAGGGC
>JAVEWI010000126.1:0-5834 GCA_034004625.1 Bdellovibrionales bacterium | reverse complement strand
GCGCCGAAAGCGTCACGGAGACTTTTTTCAAACGCTGTTTTCCAAACTCCTGCGCCAATCTTTCCCACAGGACGTCCAGCAAAGACATAAACGTAAAGCTGTCGTTGGTGCCAGCGGCGCAGGATGTTTCCGCGGCCAGACGCGGGCCGTTTTCAACGCGTACGGAAAGTGTCAAACGCCGCGCCTGAAAATCCATCCGGCGCAGGCGGCTGGTGGCTTTCATCAAGAGCCTGCGCGCGACAAGACGTGCTTCTGCCGGTACGCGCATTTCCGGTGCCAGCACATGGCTGTGCCCGACGCTGCGTCTTTCGGATTTTTCTTCGGGCAATTCAATACCGCGCAGCAGGTACCACATTTTTTCGCCCCATATACTGCCCCATAAAGCGCGTAAATGTTTGGCGTTATAGGTGTAAATGTTTTCTACGTTTGAAACCCCGTGGCTGCGCAGGCGTTTTTCCATGTTTTCGCCAATGCCCGGCAAATCGCGTAAAGAAAGGCCGTAAAGCCGCGCCGGAATATCGGCGGGGTGCAGGATGGTCAGCCCGTCCGGTTTTTGCAAATCGGTGGCAATTTTGGCCAGATAACGGTTGGGCGCAATGCCGATGGAACAGCGGACATAGGCGCCGATATTTTTGCTAATCCCTTGTTTGATCCGGCGGGCAAGATCAATCACAAATGCAGGATCAGTTTCATTGTCCATCAACCGGCAGGCCATTTCGTCAATCGAACACACGGCGGTCACGGGAATGTGTTTGTCAATTTCATCAATCAACCGGTGGTGAAATTCGACATAGGTTTCGTGCCGCCCGCTGACGCAGATCAATCCCGGACACATGCGCCGCGCTTCGTAAACGGGGGTGCCGGTTTTAATGCCGAATGCCTTGGCTTCGTAACTGGCGGCAATGGCGCAGGTCGCGTCGCTGTCGAGCGGTGTGACGATAATAGGCTTGCCGCGCAAGGAAGGGTTTAATTGCTGTTCCACGCTGGCGAAATAGCTGTTGAAGTCGATATAGAGCCAGCGCAGCCCGCTCTGCGCCCGTTTGGGGCTGTCTGCGGCGCGGGGGGTGAACATGAAGGCGGCTCCGGCTTTGGGTGATCCTTATATGTTCTTTTTATATACCCAATTTGTTCTTTTGTCAAGATTCGCTGGCGAGCGGACGGATGCGGAGGGAGAGATTACAGCAGCGGGTTTTTACAAATGCGGATTTTTGCCGCCGCCCCAATCTTCCATCCATAAATCGGGCTTTTCTATCCGGAATGTTTGCGCCAGTTTGATGCAATCGGCGGCAGCGGCGCTGTGTTCTGCGTCCATCACGGTGACGTCAATACCGCGGGCGCGTAAAAACAAAATGGTTTCATCGCTGCCCGCATTGGCCACATCGCCAATCACCACGCGCGGAATGCCGAATTGCGCAATGGTACCTGCGCACATAAAACACGGTTGCAGCGTGGTATAAAGAACTGTGTTGTGCCGGTTTTTTAACCGGCCCGCTGCGCGCATGGCGGACATTTCACCGTGCAAAATCGGGTTGCCTTCCTGCACCAGCATATTATGCCCTTCGCCCAGAACTGCGCCACTTTGCGCATCAACCAGAACAGCGCCAATCGGGCATCCGCCTTCGCTGTAACCTTTATGCGCTTGCAAATAGGCGCGGCGCATGAATCTTTCGTCGTCGGGCGGTGTAATCACGGCGTTTTCCCTTATTTGGCTATAAAAATGGTGCCTTGCATGTTACAAACGTAACGCTTTTTAATGCCCCCGCCAACAGGAAAGCCCGCCATGATCGCACCGCTTCGCAAGACCGTTTTTGACCGCGCGCTGGAACAGCGCATTCTGGTGCTGGACGGCGCCATGGGCACAATGATCCAGACGTATAAATTGGGCGAAGCGGAATACCGCGGCGCGCGTTTTGCCGATTGGCACCGCGACCTCAAGGGCAATAACGATCTTTTGTGCCTGACCCGCCCGCAGGTGATCGAAGAAATCCACAAAGCCTATCTGGATGCTGGCGCGGATATTATCCAGACCAATACATTCAACGCCAACCGCATTTCGCTGGCCGATTACGGGATGGAAGATCTGGCGTTTGAATTGAACCGCGAAGCCGCGGCACTTGCCCGCCGCGCCGCAGATGTTTTTGCAACGCCCGACAAACCGCGTTTTGTCGCGGGCAGCATTGGCCCCACAAACCGCACGGCATCCATTTCGCCCGACGTATCCAACCCCGGCGCCCGCAATGTGACGTTCGATCAGTTGGTGGAGGCTTATTACGAAGCAGTTGACGGTTTGGTCGCGGGTGGTGCGGATATTTTGATGATCGAAACCATTTTCGATACGTTGAATGCCAAGGCCGCCGTTTTTGCCGTGGAAAAATTCTGCGAAGATAAAAACCTGCGCCTGCCGCTGGTTATTTCCGGCACCATCACGGATGCATCGGGCCGGACATTGTCCGGGCAAACGACCGAAGCTTTCTGGCATTCGCTGCGCCATGCGCGGCCTGTGGCCATAGGGCTTAACTGCGCGCTGGGGCCCAAAGACCTGCGCCCCTATATCGAAACCCTGTCACAGATTGCGAATACGCATGTTTGCGCCTATCCCAATGCGGGCTTGCCCAATGCCTTTGGCGGATACGATGAAACGCCGGAACAAATGGTGGCTGAAATGCGCGAATGGGTGCAGCGCAGTTTCCTCAATATCATCGGCGGTTGTTGCGGTACCACGCCTGCGCATATCCGCGCCTTTGCCGAAGCGGTCAAGGGGGTTGCGCCGCGTCAATTGCCGGATATCAAACCCGCCTGCCGTCTGTCGGGGCTGGAGCCTTTTACCATTGACGAAGATAGTCTGTTTGTAAACGTGGGGGAGCGGACGAATGTCACCGGCTCCATCAAGTTTAAAAAACTGATTAAAGAAGGGCAGTTCGAAGCGGCCCTGGCCGTTGCACGCGAACAGGTTGAAAACGGCGCGCAGATGATTGACGTCAACATGGACGAAGGCCTGATTGACTCGGTCGAAGCCATGACATTGTTCATGAACCTGATCGCGGGGGAGCCTGATATTGCCCGCGTGCCCATCATGATCGATTCATCGAAATGGGATGTGATCGAGGCGGGGCTTAAATGCGCGCAAGGCAAATGTGTTATCAATTCCATCAGTTTGAAAGAAGGCGAAGCGGATTTCATTCGCCATGCACGTCTGGCCCTGCGTTACGGCGCGGCTGTGGTGGTGATGGCCTTTGACGAGCAGGGGCAGGCCGATACCATCGGGCGCAAGGTTTCCATTTGCACTCGCGCCTATAACATCCTGACCGAACAATTGGGTTTTCCAGCCGAAGATATTATTTTCGACCCGAATATTTTTGCCGTGGCGACAGGGATAGAAGAGCACGACCCCTACGGCCTCAATTTTATCGAAGCCACGCGCATCATCAAAAAAACATTGCCGCACGCCTTGGTATCCGGCGGGGTTTCCAACGTGTCTTTTGCCCTGCGCGGCAATAACGAAGTGCGCGAAGCCATCCATGCCGTATTCCTGTACCATGCCACGCAGGCCGGCATGGATATGGGCATTGTGAATGCGGGGCAATTGGCGATTTACGATGATATTCCGCGCGAACTGCGAGATGTAGTCGAAGACGTTGTTTTGAACCGCCGCCCGGGCGCGACCGAAGATTTATTGGCCTTGGCCGAAAAATACCGCAGCGATGGCAAAGTGGCGGATAAAATCGATGACGCATGGCGCAGCCTGCCGGTTGAAAAACGGTTGGAACACGCGCTGGTCAAAGGCATGGATGCTTTTATCGAAGAAGATACCGAAGCCGCGCGGCAATCAACGGCGCGTGCATTGGACGTGATCGAAGGCCCCTTGATGTCCGGCATGAATGTGGTGGGCGATTTGTTTGGCGCGGGGAAAATGTTCCTGCCGCAGGTGGTGAAATCGGCCCGTGTGATGAAAAAAGCCGTGGCCTATCTGATGCCGTTTATGGAAGCGGAAAAAGATACCAAAGCCAAAAGCGCGGGCAAAATCCTGCTGGCGACGGTCAAAGGCGACGTGCACGATATTGGCAAAAATATTGTGGGTATTGTTTTCCAGTGTAACGGATATGAAATCATCGACCTTGGCGTCATGGTGCCGTGCGAAAAGATTTTGCAGGTCGCACGCGAAGAAAATGTCGATATCATCGGTCTTTCGGGGTTGATTACCCCCTCGCTCGAAGAAATGACGCATGTGGCGTCGGAAATGCAGCGTCTTGGTTTTACCGTGCCTCTCTTGATTGGCGGGGCGACAACATCGGAAGTGCATACCGCGGTTAAAATTGCGCCGCATTACGACCACGGCGTGGTTTATGTGGCCGACGCATCGCGCGCGGTCGGCGTGGTCAGCGCGCTTTTGAGCGAAAAGCAAAAGCCTGAATATCTCGCCGGTATCAACCGCAAATATGCCGAAATCCGCGAACGTTTCGCCGCGCGCGGGCCGAATAAAAAACTGATTCCGTTCGCGCAGGCGCAGGCGAATAAATTCAATCCCGATTGGACGCAATATACGCCGCCGCTGCCGCAAAAACCGGGTTTGCATGTCATAGACAATGTTACGTTCGACGACCTGCGCCCCTATATCGACTGGTCACCGTTTTTCTATACCTGGGGTTTGATGATGAAATACCCCAAAATCTTTGACGATGAAAACATCGGGGAAGAGGCGAAAAAGGTATTCAAAGACGCGCAGGACATGATTGAAAAATTCAAAACGGACGGACGCATCCGCCCGCGCGGAGTGATCGGTCTTTTCCCCGCGGCATCACACGGCGAAGATATTATTGTGTACACAGACGATACGCGCAGCGCGGAAAAAGACCGCATCTATGGCTTGCGCCAACAATTGACGCGTGAAGGCGGCAAGCCGAATTACAGTCTGGCCGATTTTATTGCGCCCGAAGGCGGCCCTGCGGATTACATCGGCTGTTTCGCTGTGACATCCGGTGACGGGCTGGAAACAATCGTGGCGGAATACGAATCCGCGCATGACGCTTATGGCGCCATGATGGCAAAGGCGGTTGCCGACCGTTTTGCCGAAGCCTTCGCCGAATATATGCACGAAAAAATCCGCCGTGAATATTGGGGCTATGCACCTGATGAAACGCTGGATGTGGACGGTTTGATTGCCGAAAATTACCAAGGCATCCGCCCCGCGCCCGGATACCCCGCCAATCCGGATCATACGCAAAAACAAACGCTCTGGCGTTTGATGGATGTTGAAAAAAACACCGGCATTCAATTGACCGAAAGCCTTGCCATGTGGCCGGCGTCTTCGGTCAGCGGTTTTTATTTCACGCATCCGGATAGCTATTACCTCAGTATCAATACCATCGGCCGCGACCAGCTGGAAGATTACGCAGCGCGGCGCGGCATTGACGTGGCAGAGGCGGAGCGCTGGCTGGCGCCCATTCTGGATTAAGCGGCAGTTGCGGATATCCCGCTTTTGGCGCAGAATAAAAGATGTGATGTAAAAGGATTCCATGCCGGACAGGTTTAGAAAATTTTTTAATGTACTGACCGAAGCCCACCGCGCTGCCGTGGAATGGGGCGGCATGCATATCGGCTGGCCTTTTGTCGAAAGCCGTTTGCCGCGTGGCGATGGGCATCCTGTTTTATTCTTTCCCGGATTTTTGACAACGGATGGGTATACGTCATCCTTGCGCGAAAAAACGGCAGAGATGGGGTTTAAAACCTATAGCTGGGATAACGGGTTTAATCTGGGGCTCGACAGCGATACGGCGCATCATGTCGCGCAGCGTTTGCGCGAAATCTACGCCGAAAACGGCGGGCGCAAGGTGTCT
>JAVEWI010000125.1:0-5871 GCA_034004625.1 Bdellovibrionales bacterium | reverse complement strand
CGATTTATTTTGCGCATCCTTGTACATGCGGCTGCCCTGGGCGGATTTGGCTTCGGTTTCAACTTTGGCAGATGGCGCTATGGCCATTATCCTGTCACGGATTTTATGAATGGCTTCGGCGCTGCCGTCTTTGGCTTCAATTTCAATTTCGGCAAATTTGCGCGTTTCGCCGGTTTCGGGCAGGGAAATTTCACCGACGTCAAAAGCCAGCTCCACCTTGCCCCAATGTTTGCCCTTGCCCGCCTCCACATTAAAAAACCGGCGTTCGATGGCGGCGGTAAAAATATGTTTCAGCGTTTTATCTTTGAACGGTTTGATTTTCTCGGCCGCTTCCGCATCGCTGACGCGGGTCAAATCGGGCTGCGCTGCATCCACCGCGTCTTTGCATTCCTTGCGGTACAAAGCCTCCGCCACTTTTTCCGCATCTGGCGGCAATTCGAATTTGACGGTTTGCTCGTGGCTGCCCAGTTTGCCCTTGTTGCCCGGCTTGTATTGTACGCGCAGGGAAACCCCCGCCGCATACATATCCAGATCCGGCGTATCGAAATACGCACGCGGCAGGTATTTATGACTGATATCCCCCTTGGACACTTCGGCAGCAAATGCCTTGAATACTTTTTCAAGGTCTTCGGCCGTCAATGAAATTTTCAGTTCCTGTTCAATCTCTGATTTATGCGGCTTGACCACAGGCACCTCTTTTGTTCGGGGGTTAAAATCCGGGCGGACGCGGCGCACGCGAACGGATTTTGACAGGCGGTAACAGGCAGATATCTTTTTCTTCGGGCACAGGCGCGGGCGGCGGCGGGCGGTGCGTGCGGCCCATCAAAATAACCGGCTGCGCGGCAATATGGTCAGGCACAGTGCCCGCATAAAACTTCGCCACGCCGCGGTGATAATTCGGGCGGTCGGCATTGGGTTTGCTGTCATCACTTTCAATGGAATAGGCCGTAACCTGCGCCAGATATTCCGGCGGCACCTGCGCCAGAACGTCTTTGACACTGGGCATAAACATGGAGGGATGCACGGCGCGGTGCACCGTCGTCACCGTGGCCAGCAGTTTGAAGCCTTTTGCTTCCTGCCCCACATGCGGGGCATCCACGTCATTGCCCTGATCCGGCCCGGTGCGATCCAGATGCGGGCTGTCAATGAAATGCATTTTATCATCGCTGGCTTTGCGCAGCTGTTTGATACGAAACGCACGGGACAGTAATTCCGGATCATCTATCGCGGGGATATCCCAGGGCTCTTTGCTTTTGGCCATGCGGTTTTGATCCTGTCTTGAACGGTTCATCACTGTATAACAGAGATACGGTAAAAGAATACCCCATTTTAACGGTCAGATGCATTATGTCAAGAAAATACCCCGCCCGACTTGACTCATCACACCTGCGCGCGTATTAAATATGGCAATCTTAAAAGACCGGAGTATCCCGTATGAAAAAGAAGCTCGCTTCGCTGACCGCCGCCTTTTCGCTGGCTGTGGCCGGTATCATGGCCCCCGCCCTGCCCGCACAAGCACAGACCGTCCCCTTGAACGGCAATGTGTATGGCTACGGTAACACCTATGGCGTGCAGGATCCCTATGTCAGCCAGCGCGATATCAGCACTGTGGCCAATGCTCTGGGCGTACAAATTCTCTACCCCGGTGCAGGCAAGGGATTCACTTCCGGCATTATCCAGCGCAATGGCCGCCATATCGGCCTGGAATTTGACCTGAACGGCAACGGCACCGCCACGGTTGTCAGCGCCTATAACCTCAACGACACTTATAGCCGCCAGCAATATAACGCCGCCATGCAGGATGCGGCACAATTGCACGGCGCCATGTCCGGCCGTTTCAACGATTACAGCCGCCGCGTGCAACCGCAATACCGTCCCAGCGTACCGGAAGTGGTCGCAGGCATCGGCTTGCTTTATATCCTGCACGAAGCCATCAACAACAACGACCGCCATCACCGCGATTACCGCAACCACCGTGATTACCGCGACCATCGCTATACCCCGCCGCGTCACCAGCCGCCGCGCCATGCGCCAGCGCCGCGCCCGGGGCATCACCGCGGTCATCCGCACCGTTAACGCCACTGCGCCAAAACAAAAAACAAAAACCCCCGCCGGATAATCCGCGGGGGTTTTACGTTATTGCCTCATGACAAACTATCGCTGTTACTGGCAACCGCTGTTACTGTGCCGCGACCTGCGCCCAGTTTTGAATACCGCGCCCGTCTTTGTTCACATCGCTGCGCACAATCAAAAGGCTGATATTCAACCGCTGGCGCGTTTCTTCTTCCGCTTCGTTGGTGGAAATAATGGTCAGCGGCACCACGACATGCCAGCCATAGGCTTCGTTGGCCAATCCTTCCTGCAAGAGAACGGCCTTGCCCGCAGGCGCGGCAATCAGGCTGCGTTTCTGGTCAACAACTACATCCAGCAATTGCGCCTGCATCAGGCCTTGGGCAAAATTCTTCCATCCGGCTTCGGTGAAATATCCGGCCGAACGTTTAAAACGCTCCTGATAATCAGCATGGTTGAATGTCAATCCCGCAACCGCGGCTTCGACTGCCCAATCAAGAATTTCGCGTTCTGTCATATCCGGTTTGGACAAGGACGTTTCCACGGCTTGCACAGGATAGGCCGGCATGCGGCTTTCCTGCGCCTGCGCCTGCGTCTGCACAGGCAGCATCAACAGAAAAGCCAAAAGAAAAATGCCCGTTTTTTGCATTACATGCCCCGCTGCGGCGCTGTTTTTTCCGGCGCGGGTGTGGCTGGCGCCGCTGTATTCTGCACCGCTTTGCGCGAAGACGGAAATGCCTGCGCAAGTGCCGCAGGCTTATGATCCTTCCGCACCGCTTCGATCAAATCGCCCACCGTTTTACCGCCGCCGATGTCGTATGACATCAAGGATTTTGCATCCATGTCGAAACGCGTCAAAAACGCGCTGCGCAAACGCCCCGCATCCACGGCTGCAAAATCGTTCAGCAAGTTGCGGCGTACAGTGTCGTTGTAAGTAATGGCATGGTACTGCGCCGCGGTTTTCATCAATGTTTCGATATCGTCCATGCTGTCCGGCGCGCGGGTTTCGACCACGCCATGACGGCGCAGGTTGGGCATGGTCAATTGCAGGCTGAGCGCATTGTCCAGAATTTCCACCGTCAATTTACCTGCGGTCAGAAAATCACCCACGGTCATGGTTTTGCCAAAGACTTCGCGCGCGGGGCGGAAACCTTCGGCGGCTTCGGCATCCGGCACAAACGGCACACGCAATGTCAAAAGACGGTCCACCATATGCGCCACGACGGTTTCGTTATCACGTGATGACAGCGTTTCAAATACCGGCGTCATTTGTTCCGGCGCGACGCTGGCATAGGTTTCATGCAATCGTTTTTGGCGGTCGCTGCGCGTGGCCATGCTTTCAGCCACATCGGTCAGCAATAAGGCGCGGTAAATTTCGTGGAATTTATCGCCCATCGGGTCCACGTTCACCTGCAACCCGCAGCATGATTTCATGGTGTCGATCAAGGGCTGCGCTTTTTTGCCGTATTGTTCATGGCAATAGGCGTAATAGGCATGAAAACGCGAACGCGGCATATCATCCGCCTGCAAAAATTCAGGTTTATGCCCCGTGCCTTCGACATGCAGGTCAAGGAATTTGCACGCACGATCGAGCAAGTCGCGCAGCGCACGGTTGCTGGCCTCCAGCGCCGCAACATCTTCGCAGGGACGCGTGGAAAGTTCTACCTGCCCTCCCGGCTCCAGCGAAATATCGCCAATGCCCGGCAGACTGAGGCCTACGATGCGGCCTTTTTCCTGCACCATGCCGGATTCGCCTGCGGACAGGGCGATATGTTCCAGCAGCATTTCGATCTGGTCGAAACTGGGCGGGTGGCCTTCGGGGGTTGTCACAAAAAGTTCAAGCTCGGTGCCGGTCTTGCCGCCTTGCGATGCATGGACTTTGGACAAAAGATGCGTTTCGATTTCGGCGCGGTTGGTAAATAATTGATCGGGGTTCTGGGCGTGATAAACGCGGGACATGTTCTGGCTCCGGATTTTGAATGCAGTATCGGGTGTATGTCCGGCAAGGGGGGCGGGCCGGAAACAGCCATCAAATCATCAATGGCGCCGCCATAAAATGTGAATGGCTTAACGCCACCAACCGGGAGCCACCCAGGCGAGGGACATGGTGGCCATGAGGGCCAGATATATCGCTGCATTTGCAATCATGCCCATGGGTGTAGCAGAGGGGCATGGCCGCGTCAAGAAAGTTTTATGGAAGATGTTTTCCAAATCAGCTGCCTTGCGGATCTTGGGGTTTTTGCGCAAAAAGCGCGGGTTTTTGCGCCTGTTCCTGTTTCATCACGCCAAGCAGGGTTGCACCCGCCGCCACGGCAAAGCGGAATGCGCGGGACAGAAACCCCGTGCCCTTGCCTACTGCGCGTTTTAAACCCTCAGCAGTTTTTTGCGCGGGCGCGCCAAAGCGTTTCAGGTTTGCCTTCACGCCTGGTTGCAATGTTTCGTTTTTGGCCAGTTTGCCCAGATAATCGCCCAGACGGCCCAGACGTTCTTTCACATCTTCTGCCGCTTCGGCATCTTCGATAGAACGGCGGCCACGCTGGCGCGCCAGCATTTCGATTTCGCGGTTGTTAATGGCCTTCAAGCAAGACAGCGCCACCATGGACTGCGTACGCGCAGAACTTTCGCGTGTGGATTTCTGAATGCCTTCCAAAACGGTGGCAAGGTTTTTGTATTCGGGGCGCGTCCATACGGTCTGGCGCGGCGGTTCATATTCTGCCTGCGCAAAACGGCTGACGGGCGATCCAAACCCGCCCAGAACGATTTTTTCGATAAAGGCGTTTTTATCACCCGCAGGTGCGGACAGCGGCGTGCCCGCAGGCGCGAGTGTCAGTTTGGCAACGGCTTCGGCCTGCTGTTTTTTATACGCATCCGATATGGCTTCAAGAGTTGCGGCCCAGGGCTGTTTCGTCGCATTCAATGTTTCATCACCGCGTTTATTGCCCGCGGTAGTCATGATGGTTTCAAGGATCGCGCGCACATCAACGGTTACATTCCGCGCACCTGCGCTGCGGGCTTCTTCGCTGCGGCCTGACAGTGTTTCGGTCTGGCGCTGCACGGCAGAAAACTGGCGCAGCATGCTGGCGTGATGGTCGAGCGCGGCTTTGGTATCACCGGCTTCAAAACACGTAACGGCTTCATGCAGATGCATCACCAACGTGCCCAATTGGCCCTTGATGCCCGACGTGGTCGGCAAGCTTTGCGTTTCATCGAAAATTTTTTGCAGGCCCTTGCCGAGTTCAAATTCAGCGACTTCCAGCCCTGCGGCTTCAACAACTGCACTCATAAATGCTCACACCCTTAATGCTTTGTTTTTCGTTCTTTTTATTTTTTGCCGCGGTTGTTTTTTGACTTCGGAAGGCTTCCGCGCAGGGCCATCCGATTTTGAACAGGTTTTAAAATTCTACGCCCACAGTATAACACTGCGCTTATGTATATTCAATAAATTCAAATAATATTGTTATATTTCAGCACAATAAAATACTGCAGCGGAGCCGCCCCGTGCCGATTTGGCATGATTTCTGTTTGCCGCGCCGCCGCCATTCTGGCAGGGTATAAAAACCAGATCAAAGCCGGATCCAAAGATCGCCCTTTTTTATCCCTGCCCGAAAGGCATGTGTATGCATAAAAAGAAGCCCCGTCTTTTCCCTCTCCTTTTCCTTTCCGCTTTCGCAATCATTGCTTTCTACCTGATTGCGGCTGTAGAGCATGGTGGCCCGGCACAGGCAGCATCCAAATATCCCGCGCCTTTTAAATCCATTCCCCTGACGCAAGAAGCGGCTGCACCTTTGCGCAAAAAATTCG
>JAVEWI010000124.1:0-5899 GCA_034004625.1 Bdellovibrionales bacterium | reverse complement strand
CCGCGTGATACAGCGCCACGAAGACGGCGGATTTGACGTGATTGCCGGACGGTCGGGCCAAGGCGCGCTGGCATCCCTGCCCTTGCCGCGGCTTCAGGAAATTGTCGAACAGCTGCGTATGATTTTAAAAGATTACGACGCCATCATCATCGACCTTGGCGCAGGCATTGACCGCACTGTGCGTTACATGTCCGCATCGGCTGATACGACTTTTGTCGTATCCACGGACGAACCCACGTCGCTGACCGATGCCTATGCCTTTATCAAGCTCAGCCATGCCGCAGGCCATGCAGATAATATCCGCATTGTCGTGAACATGACCGGCAGTGAAAAAGAAGGTCAGGCCACATACGAAACCCTGTCCAAAGCCTGCCAGAATTTCTTGAAATTCACGCCGCCCTTGATGGGGTTGATCCGTCAGGACAAACGCGTGCGCGAAGCCATTCGTGCGCAGACTTTGTTTTTGACGCGTTCGCCCAATACAGAAACGGCGGAAGACCTTGAAAAAATCGCCGCACGCGTGGCGCAGGAAATTCTGGTGTAATTTTTACGCGGGGAGCGCCCGATATGAGTGAAACCCGCTTTCCGCCCCCGCGCCCGCCCGCATCCGGCACCACGGCTGGCGGCGGCGACCGCCCCACCATTCAAAACGCATTGGTGACGCAGGCAACCACCGCCGTGACCGAAGGCAGCACGGGCAAAACATTATTGCTGGATGGCCGCATCAGCGCGTTTAACGCGCAGCGCGGAGAAGCCACCATCGCCACGGCCAAAGGCGACATTACCGTACAAACCGGCGGCGCCGCCCTGCCCATTGGCGCGGAAGTATCCGTTGAAACCCGCATGCAGGGATTGTCCCTGCGCGCAAACATCACCGTGATACGCCAGAAATCCGCCGAAGCGCGCGCGGCGCAGGACATGCCGCGTCCCTCCATGACCGATACGCAGCGCACGCCTGCCGAAGGCATTAAAACAGGCGACCGTGTATTGGCACTGCGTCTGCCTGCGGATGCGCCGCCCGCAGCCCCCCCCGGCGAAACATCTGGCGATACGCCTGATATACCGCCGCGCCCGACATTGGAACAGGCCGCGCGGATTATCGAAGCCGCCCGCGCCGCGGTCAGCATACCGCGTCTTGCCGCGTTATTGCCGCCCGTGGCAGGCGTGCCGCTGCCTGTTGTCTGGCAAGTATTGAACACGCGCGACGTCATGACCGCACTGGTGCGCCTGCCCGAAGCGATGCAAGCGCAGATGCTGGATTATCTGGCACGCAGTGATGTCGCCGCCGCCCTGCGCCAGGCCTTGCCACCCATGCAAGCCAATACTTTATTGCCACACGCGCCCGCACCCGCGGATGCGCAGGATATGGCGCAGGCGCAAATGGCGCTGCGCCCCGCCGCGCCCGCTGCAACCACGGATACAACCGCCCCCATGCCGCGCACAAACAGCATCATGACAACCATGCTGCCCATGCTGGAAACACTTTTGCCCGCGGGCGGGCAAGCGTCATCATTGATGATGATGGCGGGGAAAGTGCCGCACATGCCGGCGGGCCCGCAAAACCTGCCCTTGCCGCAAAATATGATGCAATTAACGGTGCAGGGTATTTACGCGCCCAAAGCCGCCGTGCCCGCGCCGCTACCCGCCGGCAGCATGATGGTCACGGTGGAATCCCACACCGCCAATGGTGCCGCGATTTTAAAAGGCCCCGATGCGCATTTCGTTTTGCGCCATAACACGCCACTGCCGCTGGGCACACAATTAATCGTCACCATGCATCCCGCCACAGCGGCGGATATGTTGGCGGACGCCGCGCCCATCACCCGCAGCACCGCTGCATTGGACCCGTTTTTCAGCCGCAGCTGGCCCGCGCTTGACGAAGCGCTTGCGCTGCTGAATGCATCCACCGCGCAAATCGCGCAGGCGATAACGCAGAGCATTCCCGCCGCAACCGCGCGGCTGGCGCCGACCACGCTGTTTTTTCTGGCGGCGCTGAGCATGGGAAATGTCGAAAGCTGGCTGGGCGAACCCGCGCTATCGGCGCTGCGCGGCGGCGGGCGCAAAGACCTTGCCGAGCGATTGTCGCAGGATTTTGGCAAGCTGGCGTCACTGTCCAAAAACGTGATTGCCGGCGAATGGCGCGCCATTTCCATGCCATTGATGCAGCAAGACCAGCACATTCACATGATACAATTATTTTTGCGCCACATGCCGCCCGATGAAAATAACCAAGACGAAGAACAAGGCACGCCGCAAAAAACGACGCGGTTTATTCTCAATCTGCATTTATCCCGCATGGGCGATATGCAGCTAGACGGTTTTTTGCACAAAAAACGTTTCGATCTGATTTTACGGTCGGAAGAAAAATTGCCCACCGCCATCCGGCAGGAATTATTGCAAAAATTCGCGGCAGGCCTCGACCAAACCGGCATGCAGGGCGGCATGACATTCCAGACCCGCGCCGAAAGCTGGATGCAAATACCGGAAACCGCAGGCGCGGGGACGCAGGTTTAAGCCTGCATCCGTTTTTTATTCCGGCTTAAAGCGCAAATAGCTGCGATCGTCAAAAGACACCTGCCCCGCCTGCTGCCCTTTGGTTGAAAAATGCAATTGGCAAAGCAGCGGATCTTCGGTCAGGATTTTTTGCAGCGCCGCCTCGCTCTGAGCCAGACTGCGCTGCAATACCGGATAACCGTCGGAGGCGAGAACGATTTCGGATACGTCAAAAGCTTCGATCACATCCACAAATACATCCGGGATATCGTCACCGTTCATGACACCATATCCGAAACCGCCCGCATCGGCACGGTTGGCAAAAAGATGCTGCTGCTGCAAAAGCGGCATGATAAAAGCGCGGCCTTTATCATCCGCCCGCAAACTATCGACCGTTTCACCCTTCAGCAGCAAGGCCTGCGTCATCATGGCGCGCGCCGCAGATGTAATATCGTCAATGGATTTTCCGGCCATATGCGCCGTGCCGTCACATAAAATACCAATATCGCCCACGCGCCATATTTGACGCCGCGCGCGGCTGTAAATGGCAAAGCAGCAAGACGGTTTTTCAAACCCGCCCGTATCCCGCATATGCGCCGCCGTCGCCTGCCGCAGGATTTGGGTCAAAACCGTCACGGCCTGTTTGCCGCCTATATCGGCGGGCAAAGATTCAACCCCCGTCGCAATCATTTCTGCCGCAAAACGTCCGCCCGATTTACCCGCTACCTGCGGGCATGTTTTAGTGGTGGCGCCGTCGATAACGGCATAAAAATCCGGCGTGGTGACGATCATATCCTCGCATAACGCAGGATCGTCTTTTTTGCCGCAGATAAATGTTTCGATTATTTTCATTCTTCGCTTTTGCGGCGAAAGGCCTCTAGCCCGATGGAATCCATCGCCGCATTTTCCTTGACCAGACGCTCTTCCGCTTCCAGACGGTCGCGTTCTTCCTGCGTCATTTCGTATTTTTTCAGTTCGGCGAATGTTTCCATCAAATCGTCTTTGGCGCGTTCGATGGCTTGCTCCATCGCCCTGTCCCTGTTGTCCAGATCTTCGCGTTGACGGCGCACGGTATCGGCGTAGTCGGCAAAGGTGAAAGGGATCATGTCATCCATACGCGCCACGGCTTCTTTTTCCGCATCGAATGCACGTTCCAGATCGCGCCGTTCACGCTCCAGATTGGCCATTTCCGCATAAAGTTCGCCCAGCATCCGGCGTTTTTCATCCAGATCATGTTTATGCAGGCGTATCAGGGCGCTCAGGTCTGCCATTGCGGTTTACACTCCGTCCCCTATTAAGCCTGAGGCATATCGCGCAGCGCCTGCGCGAGCATGGCATAGGCTTCGTCCAGCGATGTACGCTCCTGCGGTTTTTGTGACAGGAATTTTTCAATCGCGGGATATAGCTCGATCGCTTCATCCACCTTGGGGTCTGCCCCGCGGCGGTAAGCGCCAAGGCGGATCAGCTCCGCCATGTCTTCATACGTGGACATAATTTCGCGCCCGCGCTGCACCAGCTGCGCCTGCTCCGCCGTCAAACAGCGCGGCATGGAACGTGAAACGGAACGCAAAATATTGATGGCCGGATAACGCCCGCGGTCGGCAATGCCGCGTTCCAAAACGATGTGACCGTCAATAATGCCGCGCACGGCATCGGCAATCGGCTCGTTGTGATCGTCACCTTCGACCAGTACCGAGAAAAATCCAGTAATATCGCCAGAGCCCCGCACGCCCGGCCCCGCACGCTCCAAAAGCCTTGCCAGTTCGGAAAACGTGGTGGGCGGATAACCCTTGCTGGTCGGCGGCTCGCCCGCGGAAAGGCCGATTTCACGCTGCGCCATGGCGAAACGCGTCACGGAGTCCATCAGGCACAAAACCTGTTTTCCCTGATCGCGGAAATATTCCGCCACTGCCACCGTCATATAGGCACCCTGACGGCGCATCAACGGAGATTCGTCGGAGGTGGAGACAATCACCACGCTTTTTTTCAAGCCTTCCGGCCCCAGATCGTCTTCCAGAAATTCCTGCACCTCGCGCCCGCGTTCGCCGATCAGGCCGATCACGCTGACCTCCGCCGCTGTATAACGCGCCAGCATGGACATGAGAACGGACTTACCCACGCCCGATCCCGCGAAAATACCCATACGCTGCCCGCTGCAGGTCGAGAGAAAACTGTTGATGGCGCGCACGCCAAGGTCAAGTTTTTCGCCCAGGCGTTTGCGGTCATGCGCGGACGGCGCCTTGTTCCGCAGCAACATATGCTCGTCACCTTGCAAAAGCGGGCCTTTGCCGTCAATCGGCTCCCCCATTGCATTGATAACGCGGCCCAGCCACGACGGACTGGGATAAACGGCGGGCTGCGCCGCGGCGACTTCCGCGCGGCATCCAAGCCCGACACGGTCGAGCGGTTTGAAAGGCATAACCAGCGCGTGGCCTTCGCGGAAGCCCACAACTTCGCACGGAATTTGCTCCGCACCTTTGGGCGTTAAAATGCAGCGGTCACCGATGGAAAGTTCGCGTTCAATCCCGCCGACTTCCACCAACATGCCCAAAATTTTCGTGACGCGGCCAAAAAGCTGATAAGGCGCCAGCTCGTCTATGCTGCCCGCCAGGGTATCGATGAAACGATGTTCTGCTGTCATGTAAGAAATCCCCGTAACCTCTTTAATTATCCCATATTTTGGTAACAAAATCGCTTTTCTTTTATTCTTTTGTTATCAAAAGGTTAACGGTTTTTTTCATCCTTTCTAAAGGAAATTTTCCCTTATTTTTAACCTTTATTAACAATCATGATATAATGTGAGGTGGGATTTAAAGAGAGATTTATCAAATCTAACGAATCATTAAGGGGATACACAATGCGGGTTCTACTTATTGAAGACGATCAGTCCACGGCGAAAAGCATCGAATTGATGCTGAAATCCGACGGCTATGTCGTTGATCTGACGGACATGGGGGAAGACGGCCTTGAAATCGGCAAGCTCTATGAATACGACATTATTATCCTCGACCTGATGCTGCCCGATCTGGACGGTTACGAAGTTTTGAAGCGTTTGCGCGCCGCGAAAGTCGAAACGCCGATCCTGATCCTCTCCGGCCTGTCGGAACTGGACAGCAAGCTGAAAGGCCTCGGCTTTGGCGCGGATGATTATCTGACCAAGCCTTTTGACAAGCGGGAACTTCTTGCCCGTATTCAGGCGATTGTCCGCCGCAGCAAAGGCCATGCCCAAAGCATCATCAAAACCGGCCCCGTGGCTGTTAATCTGGATGCCCGCACGGTGGAAGTGGACGGCAAGCAATTGCACCTGACATCAAAAGAATACGGCATTATCGAGCTTCTGTCCCTGCGCAAGGGCTCTACCCTGACCAAGGAAATGTTCCTGAACCACCTCTACGGCGGCATGGAT
>JAVEWI010000123.1:0-5911 GCA_034004625.1 Bdellovibrionales bacterium | reverse complement strand
TATGAGTATTTTATATACTCTATTAGAGCATAAGTAAAGCGCTTTATCAACAAAATGAGTATAATGTTTTTATCAATAAAATCAGCGAATTATGTCCCGCGCCCTGCCCGTTTCAGGCTGGCGTGACGCGCGCAAAACGAGAATCACCCTCCGCTTGCGCCCTGCCACGATGTTTTCAGTTTTCGCACGGCGGCGGATCTTGCTAGGATCAGCCCCATGCGATTAACAGACCGATTCAAAAAAGCCGTCGGGCTTTGGCCGCCCAAGGCGCCCTATATCACGCTGCGCCGTGCGATTTCGCGCGGCGGCGATGCGGATACGCTGCCCGCGCTGCTGCGCCATTATCCCGATGCGGTGCGATGGGAAGAAAAAGGCGATATGCAGCCCCTCGCCTATGCTTTGTGGCAGGGAAATTTTGCCGCCGCCGAAATTCTGATCGAACATGACAACAGCATTTTAAAAGACGCCACGCCCCAAGGTGTAACCCTGCTGCACAAATATGCGCGGCAAGGGGACGAGGCACAGCTGCGTTTTCTGGTGCGGCAGGGCGCAGATTGCAATGCGCAGGATCACAGCGGACAAACCGCGCTGCACCATGCGGCGCAATCGATATTCAGCACGGAAAGCATCGCCACGCTGTTGAAATACGGCGCGCGTGACGACATCACCAATAAAGAAGGCCATACGCCATTAATGTGCGCCCTGCGCAGCGGACGGAAGCAAGCCGCCGCAATTTTACTCAAAAGAAATACAAACCCGCATCAAACAGACCCGCGCGGTTATTCGCTTTTGATGATGGCGGCGCAAAGCGGGCTTTATGACGCGGTTGATACCCTGCTGCGTGCAGGCGCGAAAGCAGAGGCCGCAACTCCCACGCGCATGACAGCACTCGGTTTTGCCATTGGTAAAAAACATGCGAAGGTGGCGCATTTACTGGTCAAGGCCAGCATTGCCGAATCCCGCAGCCGCGGATTGACCGCACCCGAAATGGATGACAAAACGCGCAAGAAACTCGGCAATCTGATTCGCCCGCTGGAGGGCAGCGAACCCGCGCTGCGCAGCCTTGGCCTGCGCCCGTCCCCCAAAAACAAATCAGGCGTGCGCCGTATATCTTTTTGATACGGTCTGAAATACGTATCGTTCTGACACGCTTCAAAACACGCGCCGTTTTATACGCCCTATTTTGACGCACAAAATGCACGCGTTTACACTACGCGCCCCGTTGCATCACAATTTAGAAAAATCAGCTGCCGATACTGGCCGACAGTTTCATGCCGGGTGCGGGACGTTCCAGCAAAACATCGCGGCGGAAACGGAAGAGCGCCGCAGGGCGTCCGCCTGCTTCGGCGGATTTTTTGCCTGCGACTTCTTCCACCATGCCGGAGCCTTCGACAAGGCGGCGGAAGTTTTGTTTGTGCAGGCGGTGCCCCACAATAGCCTCGACCGTTTTTTGCAAATTCAGCAACGTGAATTCGCTGGGCATCAATTCAAACACGACCGGCCTGTATTTTAATTTACCGCGCAAACGCCCCATGGCGGTCGCCAAAATGCGGCGGTGGTCATAGAGCATGCTGCGCCCCGGCACCAGAACATAATCAACCTTCATGCCTTTGTCGCGGATGGCTTCGTAAACCAGATTGGCGCCATAGAGCAGTTCATACCGCTCCAGCACTTTTTCCTCGTCCCATGCGGTATTGCCTGTCTTGGCATCGGTAAAACCAAAACACATTTGCGCGCGCAGGCGGCGATGCTCTTTTTCCTCCGCCGTGTCAGCACTGGCAATCCAGCGCTTCAGACCGGGTTCAATGGCGTCTTGCAAAATACGGGGCTTGCCATCGCGCCAGTCTTCCCACGGGAAATAGTCATACCAGCTGCCAAAAAACACGCGTTCGGATTTTTCCGCGCTCGGCTTTTCATGCGTCAAAGCCAGATAGCCCACGGAAACCACGCGGCGGGTTTCATCGCGCTGTCCCGCATAACGCCCGCGGTTGCCAAAAGTATAAAGCTGTTCGAAATATCCCGGCGTCAGCGGCGTTTGCCCCTGCACCCATCCGCGCAGGCCTTCTTCCAGCGTTTTATGCTGTATAGGGTCAAAGGGGCCGAAGGGCAGCGCATCGCCGTCTTCATGCGGTGACGTGACGCCGGCAGCCAGCGCGTGCTCGGCGCCGCGCACGATAAAAACCTTGGGCTCGTGCCCCTGTACCGCGACCACAACAGCCGAAAGGCCGATGACAACCGCGGGGGCCGAAGAAACGTCAATGGATGCAGTCATGGCAAAATCCCGTTTGGGTGAAATCCGTTGTGAATGAACCCTTCCGGTCTTGCTCTACGGCGTTACTCGTACTGGAACGCGGGGTCCGCGCTGCGCTGGGCACCGCTGGTGCGCCGGGAAACCAATTGGCGCGCTTTCCATGTTTCAATTTCGCGGTTGGCTTTGTCCTTGTCCGACGCAGACATGGTTGCGGAAAGCTCGCTCACATTACGCACTGCGGTATTGCGGATTTCGGATTGTTCGCCGCGCATCTCTTCGGTCGCGAGGAAATACCATTTATAGGCCTCCGCATCGCTGGCGGGGCCGCCAATACCAAGGCGGCTGACACGGCCCATTTCAACAAGGCCGAAGGGATAAAGCGCGTCGGCTGCTTTTTTATACCATTCACGCGCGGCCTGCGGGTTTTTGCGCGGCACGCCAAGACCGCCCTCGTAAAGCTGACCCAGCGCCACCATGGACGGCGCATAATTGTTTTCTTCCGCTGCTTTGCGGTACCAGCTGACAGCCGATACGTAATCCTTGGGCAAGCCTTGGCCGGTTTCATACATCAAAGCCACGCGGTGCTGCGCACGGGCATTACCGGTTTTGGCCGCATGCATGTACCAGATAGCGGCATCTTCCGGACCTTTGGTCGGATCGCCTTCGCCCATTTCATACATACGGGCAATCACGAATTGTGACGGCGTATGGCCCTGTTCGGCCGCGCGGCGGTACCAGTCCAGTGCGGCAGCGGGATTTTTTTCAACACCAATGCCATTGCGGAACATGTATCCCAGCGCATTCTGCGCATAGACATCACCCTGGTTCGCGGCAAAGCCGTACCAGCGCAGGGCTTCGGTATTATTGACCTGCACGCCTTCGCCCAGGCGGTACATGGTGGCAAGGTTATATTGCGCGCGCATATTGGACTGGGTCGCGGACTGCATGAACCATTGCGCCGCCAGTTGCAGGTTTTTACGGTAAGGACGGCCCGCGCGCAGCATGGTGGCAAGGTTGTTTTGCGCAATCGCATCACCCATTTGCGCGGCGCGCGCGTACCATTTGAAGGCTTCTTCGTCATTGCGGCGCACGCCATGACCGGTGGAATAGATATAGCCCATATAGGCCACAGCCGGCAGGTAATCCTGATCCGCCGATTTGCGGTACCAGCTGGCGGCGGCGGCCGGATCCTTGTTCATGCCAAGGCCGGTATCAATCATATAGGCGAGGTAATATTGCGCACGGGAATCACCCGCGGCGGCCAGACGCCAGAAATGGCGGGCAGCGAGGTCATTGTCGCCATAGTTAAAAGCAGAAAGGCCTTCTTCAAACGAAGGCTGAAAGCCCTGCGCCTGTGCCTGTTGCACCGGTGCGGTGCCAAGCATCAAAACCATCAGAAATGCCGGTATAAAACGGGGCAGCGTCATGGGAGAGGATATCCTGAAGGGGACACGGAACTTTTTCACATCACAGAATAATACGTCCGCACAAAAGTTAAAAGCCTTTGCGTGGTATAACCGTCCGTTTCGCGCAGTTTTTTGTTGAATTTCAAGCCACTGCCGCGTTTCGTAAATGAAAAACGCAGATCAGGCTCTATTCCGCCATGCCGATTGCCGCCATATAGAGGTCGAGCAATTCCTGCTCCTCGCGGCGCTTTTCCAGATTAGCTTTACGCAAGGAGACGATTTTACGCATGATTTTCGGCTCGAATCCCGTGGCCTTGGCTTCGCTGTAAACATCGCGGATATCTTCGGCGAGGGCTTTTTTCTCTTCTTCCAGACGCTCTACGCGCTCGATAAAGGATTTCAGGCGCGCGCCGGAAACTTCGCCGCTGTTATCGGGGGTTTCTTTGGCCTGGAGATTGTTGTTTGACATAATTTAACTCCCTCGATACATCATGCAGCTTTGATTGTTATGAGGGCGGCATGATAGCCCCTTCACCGCCAAGGTCAATATCGAGAATCGGGGAGATGTCGGATCAAATGCCTTACCCCACAGACAAAGCCGCCCGCGCAAGCCTTACGCCGCATCCGGCGGCGGCAGGATGGTGATATGGCTGTCGGGTGTCAGCAACTTTAAAACCGCCAGCAAATCATCATGGCGCAGCCCGACACAGCCCGCGGTGGGTGTCCATTCGGGGCGGGCCAGATGCATGAAAATGGCACTGCCCTTGCCCGCCGCCACCGGCGCGTCGTTATAGCCGATGACCACGGTCATGTCATAAAGGTTGTCTTCGCGCGTCATATGGTCGCACACGGCGGGATGCGGCAAAACAACCTTGGTATTATAATCCGCATGCGCAGCGTCTTCGCACCATCCGGTATCGGGGGTCAGGATTTCAACGGGCAATCCCGTTTCCGGCTGCGCCATGCGGTCGGCGCGGAAAATCAATTGGCGAAACGGATAGGTGCCGATGGGCGTTTTGCCATCGCCCTCGACCTTGTCCAGCGTCACGCCGGTGCGGCCTAATGTGCAGTCATAACGGTTCGCGCCGATAAACAGCACGCCCGTTGTGGCATCCCACGATGTTGTTTGCACAATCACATTCATGCCCACGATGATGACAGATCAGCACCGCAGGTCAAGAAAAGATAGCAGGCATTAATGCAACGAAGGCACCAGACGTCCCGTGGACGCGGCGGCGTTTTGCGATTTTTTCAATGCCGCGTATTTTTCCAATGCCGCCATCATTTGCTGGGGCACCAGACGGTTATCCGCCACGGGCGAGACAATTCCCAATGACCCGTCTGCGGATTTTTTATCCGCAGATGCAGGCGGCTCTGAATGGGTAGCAATTTGCTCCGGCGCATCCGCCCTTCTGGCAGATGACACCGGAGCATTTTGCGATTGAAGAGCAGGAGTGGCCTCCGCCAGATGCAGAGCAGGATTTCTTTCGCCCACATCAGGTGCCGGTTGTCGCGCAGCACCCGCCAGCTGTCCGGTGTGCGTCCGTTCAGCAGGTTGCGTGGGCACGAGCATCCCTGTCTTCGTTTGAATGGCCGGTGATACGGAGGGTAGGGAACCTCCGTCCGGCGCGATGTTCCCGCTTGTCCGCGTGCGTAGGGTTGTAGGAATATCGGACAAGGGGAATTCCTGTGCCGCCAGCGCCGCCATCTGTGTGGCTGCGGGCGGTGTATTGCGTTGTTGATTGGCGATATCCGGCGTGTGCCAGACAATATCCGATGCGGCCAGCATGACCGGCGCGGTTTCGGATGGTACAGAAGGGGCAGGCAGGGGCGCATGTGCAGGCGCGGATTTATCCCCGCCCGTCATCATGGCCAGAACATTTGCGCCGACATCTTTGCCGGTGGAATCTTCAACCGCCGCATTCACCACCCCCGCGGCCAAACCGATGGGCCCGCCAAAAAGGGCGCCGCCCGCAATACGCGCCACGGGGCTGATTTCATCCCCCGTGATATGGCGGTACATGGTGCTGATAACCGGAATATGTTGCAGGGGATTGATGATATCAATCACGGTTTTGATAAAGCCGATAAACCCGCTGCCGCTGTCCGGTGATGCCGCGCCGGATGACGCGTTTGCAGATGAAGACGCCGCGCTGTCTTTCACCATCGCGCTGAATGCCGCGCGTGACCCCGCCATGCGGCTGTCACTGCGCATGTCGGCACGGAACATATTTTGATATGTATCCTTGCCTTG